>JAFGLK010000478.1 GCA_016928125.1 Anaerolineae bacterium | reverse complement strand
GATGGCGCCGAGAGGGCCGGCGACCTCTATTTCGTCACCTACTATGACTACGACCTCAAGGCGAGCCTGGCCGACCTGGGCCGCGCCGGCGTGCGTGTGCTGGGGCTGCTGCCGGCCGCGCTTCTTGTGCTGATCCTGCCCGGGCTGGCCATTGGCGTGTGGGGCCTGCCTCTGGGCGAGGACGATCCCGGCGTGGGGCTGGCACTGGTCGTCGGGCTCAGCCTGGTCTTCTGGCCGCTGCTCCTGCTGTGGGCCTCGGTGTTCGACCTGTCGCTGCGCGGCGCGCCGGCCTGGATCCTGGTCGGCCTCCTGGCGTTGTTGACGGCCTGGGGCCTGCGGCGGCGCCGGATTCGGCCCCGCGCCTTGCTGGGGGCGATGCGCCAGGGCGGCCTACCCCTCCTGGCGTTGGGCGTCGTGCTGCTCTTCGCCGCCGCCAGCCGCGCACTGCAGGTGCGCGAGTTGCTCGCGCCGCCCTGGATCGATTCCGTCCATCACACCGTCGTGACCCGCAGCATCATCGAGCAGGGCCATGTGCCCTACAGCCTGGCGCCCTATGTCGAGGTCGAAGGCTTTTTCTACCACTTTGGCTTTCACGCCGTGGCTGCGGCCCTCGGCTGGCTGGGGGGATTGCGCGCCGAGGCCGCCGTCCTGCTGCTGGGCCAGATCCTGAACGCCCTGGCCGCGCTGATGGCCTACGCGCTGACGCGGGTCTGGACCCGACGCCCCTGGGCAGGGGTGGGCGCGGCCTTGGTGGCGGGGGCGCTCTCCTACCTGCCGGCCTATTATCTGAGTTGGGGCCGCTACACCCAGCTGGCCGGCCTGTGCGTGCTGCCAGTGTTGTGCGCCGTGACTTGGCGCTTGTGGTGCTCGGAACGGCTGGATATGCGCCTGCTCACCATGGCGGCGCTGCTTGTGGTCGGCCTGCTGCTCACCCACTACCGGGTGATCGCCTTCTATGCGGCCTTTGCGCTGACCTATGCCGCCCTGGCCGGGTGGCAGCGGCGAGGCGTTCCCGGCGCCTGGCGCAGGCTGGGCGTCAATCTGGCGATGATGGCCGCGCTGGCCCTGCTCCTGGCGGTGCCCTGGCTGGTGCGCATGGCCTTGCATCTACTGCCGAGGATTGGCCCCATGTTTGGGGGTCTGACAGCGCGCGAGGGTGTGGACACCAGCTTCCCGCAGGGCCTGCTTCAGGTCGGTTGGACGCAACCGCTCCTCTATCTGGCGGGCGCGAGCCTGATTTGGGCGGCTCTACGCGATAGAGCCGAGATCGTCTGCCTCGCCGTCTGGGCCGCAATCTGCTTCGTGCCCGCCAACCTGCACCTCTTTGGTCTGGCGAACACCTTTCTCATGCACAACCAGGCCGTGGTGATCGCCTTCTGGTTGCCGGTGTCGGTGGCCGTGGGCTGGCTGGCCGCCGACGTGACAGGTCTTCTGGCGGAGGGGGCTGCCAGGCTCGGCGCAGCGCTGCGCCTCATGCCACTCGGGATGGGGCAGGCCTGGGGGCGGCGAGGCCGCGCCCGGCTGCTGCTGGCAGCCACGCTAGCGCTGGGGGCCTGGGGCAGCTGGCGCATGGTGGATGTGGTCAACCCCGTCACGGTGCTGCTCAGTCGAGAGGACTGGCACGCCATCGCCTGGGCCCGCGAGCACACGCCCCCCGATGCGCGCTTTCTGATCAACACCTGGCGCTGGCAGGGCGATCTGCGGGCCGGCTCAGACGGGGGCTGGTGGCTGCCCATGCTGGCGGATCGTCAGGTCACGCTGCCGTGCGCCCTCTACGCGCAGGGCGAGCCCGCTTATGTATCCGCCATCAACGCCCTCGCGGGCGCGGTCGAGGACGCCAACTCGCTGGACGATCCCGCGCTGCTGGCCCATCTACAGGCCGAGGGCGTCACCCATGTCTTTGTGGGCAGCAAAGGCGGGCGCCTGCTGCCCAAGGAGCTCGATCCCAACCCTCACTTTACGCTGCGTTATGCCTTGGGGCCCACGCGCATCTATGCCTTCACGCCGCAAGTTTCGCCCTGACGCGCTCAGATCGGTCGCCGCGCGTATCGAGAGCCACAGGCTGCGCTGGCTAGGTGACCGCTATCAGGCCCAGCAGGCGCTCCAGATTCCGGCTGGAGGGCTCGGTGGCCCGCACGGTCACGTCCAGCGTGGGCACCGACAGATTGCCGTTGTTCCAGCCCCGCACCCGCGCTGCCGCTTCAGGATCGCGCTCGATGTCGAACACCTCGGCCGCCAGACCATGCTGTGAGAGCCAGGCCAGGGTCCGCCGTGAGTGGGAGCACCAACGGGTGATATGCGCCTGCAGATCCATGACCGTGATCCCGGGTGTGAGGAGCATGCTGGCCAGCTCCTCGGTCCAGGGCTCGGTCAGGACCAGGCGCGCCACGATCGTCGGCACCGAGCGGTTGCCATTGTTCCAGGCCTCGACCTGCCGGGCCGCGCTCAGATCCGATTCGATGTCGATATCCCGAAAGTCGATGCCGTGGTTGCGCAGCAGCGTCTTGGTTCGGCGCGACACAAAGCACCAATTGGTCGAGTAGACCGTCACCTCGCGCTCATGAACCGCGCGGATGGCGTCGATCTGCTCCGCCTGATCTCTCGGGCTGTAGGCTCGCACGGGATCATAGTTGTCGCCCACGAACAACACGCATTTGCAGTAGCCGTCCCGCTCGATCTCGCCGTGGTGAAACTGGCACGGGCAGATGTTGGCCTGATCCACCTCTGGGTCGCCCGTCAGATCGCGACACGGGCAATAGGGGAAGCCGTAGCGCATATTGTGGCGCACCAAAGCTTGCACGATGCCCTCTACGACCTCCGGCTCCGGGTTGAGATGGTAGCCGCTCACCTCAGGCCAGCGCTGGACCATCTTGTGCAGACGTTCTTCGACCTTGGGGCGATCCTCAGGGCGCGGGGGTTGCAGTGGGGACACGAGACCTCCTTGTGTCTGCGATAGACAGGCGACCGGCCGGTGACGGCGTCTAACTCCGAGCCTCGGCCGACAGCTCCACGCGCTCCATCTGGGCCAGGATCTCGGAGACCTGCTCGATGGCGATGCGCTGCTTGCGATAGTAGTCCGACTCACTCATGGAGAGCTGCCGGGCGATGTCTCG
>JAFGLK010000477.1 GCA_016928125.1 Anaerolineae bacterium | reverse complement strand
CGTTGGCCCCCACATAGTCATACCGCAACGTGTCTATGACGATCAGGACGATATTCATGGCTTCCCCCACATGTGCAAACAACGCTCTGCCCTTGACTTTACAGAGCCCGAAGCGGCTGTCAAGCCACAGCGCCGCGCGTGGCGCTGCGCGTCAGGCCTTGTCGCTGGGCCAGAGTGTGGTACAATAGGCCCCGTCGTGGGGGCGCCGCCCAGGCGCTGGCATGACCATTCATTGTCCTATCTTCGGAGGGTGGCCTGTTCATGGGCGTCACTGCCTCGAAATCGCACTTCAGACCGCGTTACTATACTCCGCCGTTCACCTACCGGTTGATCCGTGTGGTCACCGCTGTGCTGATGCGTCTCATCTATCGCTGGAATGTGGTGCGTTTGGGCGAGGTGCCCTCTGTAGGTCCTGCGATCATTGTGGTCAATCACCTCCATCTCCTGGATCCCTTTGCCGTGGCGCCGCATGTGGATCGTCAGATCATCACGCTGGTGGCGCACAAGTGGCGCGACTCGTGGTTCATGCGCACCTTTCTCGATGCCATCGGCGTGATCTGGGTGCGCCGCGGCGAGGTGGACCGGGAGGCGTTGCGCGATTGCCTGGAGGTCTTGCAGAACGGTCAGGTGCTGGCCATCGCCCCCGAAGGGACCCGTAGCCGCCAGGGCGGTCTGCAGCAGGCCAAGGCGGGCACATCCTATCTGGCCGTGCGCTCCAACGCGGTGATCGTGCCCATCGTCTACTGGGGCATCGAGCGCCTGAGGGAATGGCGTCCCTGGAGACGCCCACTGGTGCACGTCGTCATCGGCAAGGCCTTCCGGTTGCCCAGGCCTGAGGGGCGCCAGACCGCAGAGAAGCTGGCCCAGTTGACCGAGCTGATTATGCTGCAGATGGCGCGGTTGTTGCCTGAGCCCTACCGAGGCGTCTATGCCGAACGCGTGGCGGCCTACGAGGCCGGCGATCGGCCTGCGGTGGACATCATCCCCGCCTGAGAGGCTCTCCGTTGATGTACAAGGCGAGGGGAGGGCTGCGTTGTTTGATATAACGGTTCAGGTCGAGTCGGACTATGAGGCTCTGGTGGATTCGGATCTTGTTCAGCGTGTGGCCGAGGCGGTATTCGCTGCGGAGGGGCAGCCGGCAGCCGCCGGTTGCAGCGTGGTGATTATGGGCGCTGAGGGGATCCAGGCGCTGAACCGCGAGTATCGCGACGTGGACGAACCCACCGACGTGCTGGCCTTCGCGGCCCTGGAAGGCGAGCGACTGGCCTGGCCCGAGGAGGAAGGCCTCTATCTGGGCGATGTGCTGATCTCGTATCCCACGGCGTGCGCTCAGGCCGAAGAGCGCGGCGAGACGGCAGCTGAGGAGTTGTCGCTCTTGATCGTGCACGGCTGTCTGCACTTGATGGGCTATGATCACGCCGATGAGGACGAGCGGGTGCGTATGTGGGCCCGCCAGGACGAGATTCTGGAGGCATTGCGCACCTGAGTGCGCAACTCGATAGCCCCACCCCAATATGCGTAGGGAGGTCCTGACTTGAGCAAGCAACTTCTCTCTGGCAACGAGGCCCTGGCCCGGGGCGCCTGGGAGGCAGGCGTTCTGGTCGCCGCGGCCTATCCCGGTACGCCCAGCACCGAGATCCTAGAGACGCTGGCGCCTATGCCGGGCGTCTATGCCGAGTGGTGCCCCAACGAGAAGGTGGCTCTGGACGTAGCCATCGGCGCCGCCTATGCCGGCGTGCGCGCCATGGCTGTGATGAAACATGTGGGCGTCAACGTGGCCGCAGACGCCCTTTTCTATGCGGCCATGACTGGGTTGGAGGCCGGCCTCGTCGTCGCTGTGGCCGACGATCCCGGCATGCACAGCTCGCAGGGCGAGCAGGATACACGTCGCTATGCCAAGTTCGCACGGGTCCCCTGTCTGGAGCCCAGCGATAGTCAGGAGGCCAAGGATCTGGTCGCTGAGGCGCTGGCGCTGAGCGAGCGCTTTGACACGCCCGTCTTTGTACGCTTGACCACACGCATCTCCCACTCCCATAGCGTGGTCGAACTGGGCCCTGAGCGCGATCCAGAGCTCGGCCAAGAGCGTCCCGATTACCGCGTCGATACCACCAAGTATGTCATGGTGCCCGGCAATGCCCGCCGCCGCCATCCGGTGATGGAGGAGCGTAGCCGCCAGATCGCCGAGTTTGCGGAGACGTTTGCCTACAATCGCGTCGAGATGGGCGAGCGGGGCTTGGGCATCGTCACCAACGGTGTGGCCTACCAGTACGCCAAAGAGGTCTTTCCGCAGGCCTCCATTCTGCGTCTGGGTATGACCTGGCCCATTCCAGCGCGCCTGGTATCGGATTTCGCCGCTCAGGTAGACCGTTTGATCGTGATCGAGGAGCTGGATCCGTTCATCGAGGAGGAGCTCAAGATCCTGGGCATCCCCTGCGAGGGCAAGAGCATCTTTCCGGCCATCGACGAGCTGAGCCCGCAGGTGGTGCGCCATTCCGCGATTGCGGCTGGGCTCCTGTCTGCTGCAGAGGCCAGCGAGCCGTTGGAGCTGCGGTTGCCGGAACTGCCGCCTCGTCCTCCGCTGCTTTGTCCCGGCTGTCCGCACAGGGGCGTTTTCGCGGTGACGCGCAAGCTCAAGCTGGTGGTGAGCGGCGACATTGGCTGCTATACTTTGGGCTTTTTGCCGCCCTTGGGCGCCTTGCACACCTGTGGCTGCATGGGCGCCAGCATCGGTCAGGCCCATGGCGTTGCCAAGGCGCACATCAACCAAAAGCACGTGGCCGTGATCGGCGACTCGACCTTCTTCCATACGGGCATGCCCGCGCTGCTCAATGTGGCCTATAACAAGAGCAACACGGTGACGATCATCCTGGACAATCGCACTACGGCCATGACGGGCCATCAGGAGCATCCCGGAACGGGACGGACGCTGCAGCAGGAGCCTGCCCACGCCGTAGATCTGGCGGCCCTGGTGCGGGCCATGGGCATCGAGGATGTCTATGTGGTCGACCCCTATGATCTGGCTGAGGTTGAGGAGACGCTGCGGGCGTGCATCGACAAAGATGGACCCGCGGTGGTGATCGCCCAGCGCGAGTGTGTGCTGCTGCCCGAGGCACGGCGACGTCATCTGGCATTGCGTGTGGACCCCGACGCTTGCCGTGGTTGTGGGCTCTGCCTGCAGCTGGGCTGCCCGGCTCTTTCGCGCAGCGATCGCTTGGTCGAGGGCACCCGTCGCTATGCGGTGCAAATCGATCCCTTGCTCTGCACGGGCTGCGAGCTATGCGCCCAGATCTGCAACAATGACGCCATCGCCACTCGGGCCATCATCGAGGCCGAGCGGGCCGCCCAGGCGTGATAGGAGAGGAGTGAGATGGCGACGACACAGAGCTTTTTGCTCGCCGGCGTGGGTGGTCAAGGCACACTGCTGGCGGCCGATGTGGTCTCTCTGGTGGGGATGGCCCAAGGTTATGATGTGAAAAAGTCCGAGGTGCATGGCATGGCCCAGCGCGGCGGGAGCGTCACCAGCCATGTGCGTTGGGGCGAACGCGTCTACTCGCCGTTGATCACTCCCGGTGAGGTGGACTTTTTTGTCGCCTTTGAACGGCTGGAGGGGCTCCGTTATGCCAACTGGCTGCGATCGACGGGCGCGCTGCTGGTCAATGACTACCGCATTGCGCCCATATCGGTGAGCTCGGGGAATGGGCGCTACCCCTCGTCAGAGGATGAGGAGGGCACCTATGAGGGCGCTATCGCGCGGCGTTATCTCGTGCCGGCCATCGCCATGGCAGCTGAGATAGGCAATGCGCGGGTGAACAATGTGGTCATGTTGGGCGCGCTGTCGGCCCTGATCGACGTGCCAGCCGGGGTCTGGGAAGAGGTGATCGCTCGGCGGGTGCCGGCGCGTTTTGTTGACGTCAACCGCAAGGCCTTTGCGGTCGGGCGCGCTTTCCTGCTCGGGCAGCTCGCCTAGATGGGCGAGAGGATGCGCCCGGACGGTCGTGTGCCCGGAGAGCTCAGGCCCGTGACGATCGAGCCTGGATTCCAGCCCTATGCCGCGGGGTCGGCGTTGATCACATGCGGCGCCACACGTGTCCTGT
>JAFGLK010000066.1 GCA_016928125.1 Anaerolineae bacterium | reverse complement strand
GTGCGGAGCGAGACTTTGTGTCGGCCGTGCTCGACACCGCCAATGCCCTCGTCCTTGTTCTTGACCGAGAGGGGCGCATTACGCGCTTTAACCGGGCCTGCGAGAGGCTGACCGGATATACCTTTGCTGAGGTGAGAGGCGTGCCCTTCTGGGAGCTTTTCCTGATCCCGGAAGAGATCGAGGAGGTGAAAGCCACCTTCGGGCAACTCCGCGCCGGCCAGTTCCCCAACCAGCGAGAGAACTACTGGGTGACGCGCGACGGCGCCCGACGGCTCATCACCTGGTCGAACACCGCGATTCTCGATGCGCAGGGGATGGTCGAGCATATCGTCGCAACCGGCATTGATGTGACGAAAGCTAGGCAAGCCGAGCAACAGATGCGCAGTCTCGCCCGGTTTCCAAGCGAGAACCCCAGTCCAGTGATGCGCATCTCCCCCGATGGCTTGATCATACATGCCAACGAGGCGAGCGCAGGGGTGCTTGCCATGTGGGCCACACAGGTAGGCTTCCCCATTCCAGATGACTGGCGCGCGCTAGTAGCGAATGCCTTCAGTGCGAAGCGCGCCCGCACGATCGTCCTTCCGTGCGGCGAGACTATCTATTCCGTGGATCTAGTGCCCATCCCGAATGAGGATTATGTCAATTTCTATGCCAGCGACATCACCGTGCAGCTGCGGACCGAGGAAGCGCTGCTGAAGGCGCGAGACGAGTTGGAGACGCGCGTCCAAGAGCGCACCCGCGAGCTGGCACAGGCCAACCGCGCGCTCGAGGCCATGAGCCAGAGCGATCGGCGCCAGCGTGAGGCGGCCGAGGGGCTGCTCCAGGCGACCCTGGCGCTGAACAGCAGCCTTGATTTGAACGAGGTGCTCGACCGCATCCTGGAGCAGACCCGGCTCGCCGTTCACTGCCCGGCCGTGGCGGTGGTTCCCGCATCGGAGCAGACGGCGCACATCGCCAGGCAGCGTGGCCTCGAGGATCTGGTGCAGAGAGGCGAGTCTCTAGGTGCCGTGCTGTCCATGGAGACGTTGTACGGCCCAGGCGCGGCGAACGGGTCGCTCGAGGCCGCGCCTACCATCGGCACGCTGCTCGATCCACAGAGACGAGGCCCCTCCAGGCTTGACTGGGTACGCTCGTATATCGCCACTCCCCTGCAAGTGGAGCAACGGCTGATCGGCTCTCTGTGTGCCTTCAGCGACGAGGCCGATACCTTCAGCTACGAGACCCTCCACCTGGCGGAGGGCTTTGCGGCCCACGCCGCCACCGCTATCCATAATGCCGCACTCTATGGGGCCGCATTGCACGCCCAGGGGCTCGCGGAGAACCTGGCAGCCGCCAGTGTGGCGCTCTCCCAGACGCTCGATCTGGACTCGGTCATGAACACGCTTCTGGACTATCTGTACCAGCTGGTCCCCTATGATGGCGCCAACATTGCTCTGGTACAAGACAGGAATCGCCTTGTCCTGCGCGCGGTTCGCGGCCAAGCCTGCCTGGCCATCAAGGATAGGATCATTGACGTTGAGAGGGACTCGCCGGTTGGCACCCTACTGGAGACGCAAAAGACCGTTTTGATCCGTGACGTATGCACGCACCCAGATTGGAGTTGCCCGGCCGGCGCGGGCGACGTGGTCTGCTGGTTGGGCGTGCCCATGATCGTGGGTGGCCAAGTCATCGGCGTCTGCGAGCTGTGTCGGCGCGGGCGGGAGCCATTTGCTCGCGAGCATGTTCAGATAGCGGAAGCGCTGGCCAGCCAGGCGGCGGTCGCTGTCCAGAACGCCTGGCTCTTTGACCAGGTACGCGCGGGACAGAGCCGCTTGCAGGCCCTCTCTCGTCGCCTGGTGGAGGTGCAAGAGGCGGAGCGACGTTACATCGCTCGGGAGCTCCATGATCAGGCCGCCCAGGTACTGATCTCGATGAAGGTGCGCTTGAGCCTGCTGGACCGCCAAGTGGAGCAGGCCGTACCAGCGCGCTCTACGGTGAACGAGCTGCGACATGCTCTGGACAGCGTTCTGGACGACCTGAACCGGCTGACCACTCATCTGCGCCCGGCCAGCCTGGACCATCTGGGTCTGGACAGCGCCCTCGGCCAGTACGTCGAAGGGATCAGCCGCCAGCACCAGATCTCCGTCGCCTATGAAGCCCTGGGACTGAGCAGGCGTCTGGCGCCAGATGTGGAGACGGCCCTCTATCGTATCGTGCAGGAGGCGCTGAGCAACGTGGTGCGACATGCGCACGCCACGCGCGTGGACGTGCTCCTGGAGCGGCGCGGTGACAGGCTGATTGTGCTCGTGGAGGACAATGGCGTCGGCTTTGACGCCTTGGCCGCCGAAAATAGCCGAAGCCTGGGCCTGGCCGGCCTGCGCGAGCGCGCCGAGATGCTCGGGGGCACGTTTGTTGTGGAGAGCAGCCCCGGCGCGGGCACGACCGTGTTAGTGGAGGTACCCTATGACGATTCGGATACTCATCGCCGATGATCATGGTGTGTTGCGGGCCGGCCTGCGCGCGCTGCTGGGCACCGAACGTGACCTCGAGGTGGTGGGCGAAGCCGCCGATGGAGACGAGGCCATCCGCATGGCCGAGGAGCTGCACCCTGACGTCGTGCTCATGGATGTCAGTATGCCTGGTGAGGGCGGCATCGCCGCCACCCGCAGGCTCATCGCACGCCGTCTCGGCGTGCGCGTGCTGATCCTCACCATCCACGAGGACGAGAGCCTGTTGCACGAGGCCATCCGGGCAGGAGCGGCAGGTTATATCCTCAAGCGGGCGGTCGAGCAGGAGCTGATGAGCGCCATCCGGGCCGTTGCCCGCGGCGAGATATACGTCCATCCCGCCATGACCCGGGCCTTGCTCGCAGGGATTGACCGTCCGGCGCCGCCAGATCACATCACCCCGGAAGCGCTCACACCGCGCGAGACGGAGGTTCTCTGCCTCATAGCCCAAGGCTACACCAATCGCCAGATCGCCGATATCCTCACCCTCAGCGTGCGCACGGTCGAGAGCCATCGCGCCAACCTGATGGCGAAACTCAACGCGCACAGCCGGGTCGAACTGGTGCGCTATGCCGCCGACCACGGCCTCCTCGATCTAAAGACAAACTGAGACTGCCGACCAAGGCCACCGTCCGCTCTCTCCGTAGTTTTCACCTAGACCCCTTCCCCGTAGTCTGCCCGGAGCCCCTTGTCCGTGGTCTGCCCATGGCCCATAGCCTCCTTCCCCGTAATTATCCCCCACATATCCGCAGAAAAGTCCCGTAGAATCTGCCCTTACCAGACAGGCCATTCAGGCTGTAGACTGGACGTGACATGAGCAAAGTCTGGCGTTCTGTCCATTCGGGCTCGTGCTCGGGGCAGGGAAACGGCGGATGAACAGGAACATGACCCCAACCAGGCTGCTTTGACCGGGGGCAGGCGATCTCGCCCACACGCGGGTGGCCCTTTGGCCAATGCTTCACTGCGGTACCAGGCGATTGGGGACCAACTCGAGCAAGTGCTGAGGGGGCTGTGTCTCGATGATCTCCAGGCCGTGCGTACGAGCGAGGCAGGGATCGTGTTGGCCATGGTCACCATCTTCCAGTTCACCGAGGGGCTCTCGGACGAGCAGGCTATCGATATGCTGCGCACACGCTCGGATTGGAAATACGCTCTGCACCTACCGACGGACTTCCCAGGCTTCCAGGCGGCTGAGCTGCGCGAGTTCAGACGGCAACTGCAGGCCAGTCCAGCCCGACAGCGTGTGTTTATCGAGCTGTTGGCCCGTCTACAGGCCTCGCGCCTGGGGCTCTACTGGCCCCGGAGGCCGGCCCGGTCCTCGGTGGACCGGATTGTCCAGCGAGTGGTCTCTCTGAATCGCCTGCACCGGGCACTGAGCGCGATGGACGAGGCTCTCCAGGCCTTAGCGGCGACCGTCCCGGCATGGCTTCTGGCCATCAGTCCAGTCCACTGGTATTCGCGCTATCCTTACAGACAAGCAGCCAGTGATCCGTCGACGCTCCAGCAAGCTGAATTGGATGCTCTTGCCAACGCGATCGTGGCTGACATCGGGTATCTCCTCGAGGCCAGCGAGCATATCGATGCGCCCGATCTGGGCGCTTTTCCGGAGGTGCGCGCCCTGGAGCAGGTCTGGCGCCAGGAAAGCACGCCTGGTGGCTCGGGCCCAGGTTTAGGTTGAGACCACGTCGCGAGCAACGGCGTGGGTGGTAAAGGGCCGAGATAGGCCCCACGATGCAACAAGAACCGGTCATTTGAGCATCACACGGAGATGAAGGCTATGAAAAGATAAAAAAACAAAGAGGGTTCATTCACGCATCTTAAGGAGGTTCCTATGGCATTCAGAAGATCGATCGTGCCGAATCTGCTCAATCTAGTCGTTGTGATGACCCTGGCTCTGTCCGTCGGCGGTCTGTCTGCAGGAAAGGTCGCGGCCGAGCCCGCGCAGGCCCCGCTGACGCAGACCAACACCATCACGCTCAAAGTGATCAGCGCGCGGACAGAGCCTGACGCGCCGGGCGGCCCGGTGCTCATCGGCGAGGCGGTGACTGAATTCAAGTATCTGATCAGCGTGGACAACACCGGCGATCCTTTCGACCTGGCGGGCTGCGATCCGGCTGATCCGACCTATCCGGACAACTGCGACCTGCCCTCCATCCGCACGGTCCCCGGCTGGGCGCCCATCTACACGCAGGGCGACCAGACCTCGGCCTCGATCACCTTGCCCAATGGCAAGTACCTGGTGTCGGTGATGGCGGACGGGTTCAAGATCGACGGTGAGCATTTCACCATCCCTGACGAGGATGGCGTCGTCGAGGTGGCGATGCATCCTTACCCGCTGCCGCCGGCCACGATGGTGATCCAGGTGTTTGAAGACATCTCGATGACCAACGGCCAGTTTGATGCCGGGCTCGAGCACGGCCTGGCCGGCTTTCGCGCCAGCATCAACGACATCGCCGGCGAGATCACGGCCGACATCTTTGGCAACCCGCTGTGCACGACCTACGACGCGGCTGGCAACGTGGTCAAGTCGGGCACGCCGGCAGACTGCCTGTACAGCGATGCCAACGGCATGATCACCATCCCCAACCTCGGGCCAATCCGCTACGACGTGCTGATGTTCCCGCCCGTGGGCGAGCAGTGGATCCAGACCACAACGCTGGAGGGCTCGCAGGGCTGGGACACATGGCTCCAAGAGGGCGGCACCGGCCTGGACAACGAGTTCTTGATCGCCCCCGAGCCGTTCCCGTGGACGATGTTCGGCTTTGTCAAGCCCGGCGCTCCGAACCTGGGAGGCACAGGCGCAATCACGGGCGTAGTGATGGCTGCGTCGACCTGGGTCCCGGCTACGGGCGGTTTGCCCTTTGTGGGCGACACCTTTGCCGGGTTCATGGGCACCAAGCTGCATCGCCCGATCAACATGCCCTGGCTCTCCCTGAACAGCCTGGAGGCGGGCGACACCGCCGTCTGGGTGGGGCAGGGCAACGCGGATGGCTCTTTCACCATCCCCAACGTCCCGGCGGGCAACTATTTCCTGACCTACTGGGATGAGAAGCAGCACTACATCCTGGACTTTGTGCAGGTCACGGTCGATGCGGGCCAGACCAGCGATGTGGGCATCCGCACGCTCACCGGCTGGTTCACCGAGATTTCCGGCACGGTCTTCCACGACCTGAATGAGAACGGCCGGCAAGATGAGGGCGAGCCCGGCATCCCGGATTACCTGGTCGTCTTTAAGGACCGGGATAACACCGAGATCGACCGCATGTCGATCGCCGCGCTGACCGAGCCGGACGGCTTCTACGAGTTGGAAAAGGCGTATCCCATGGGCTCGTGGATGGTGCTGGAGGCCTACAGCGACCTCTATCGCACCACCGGTGTGACCTGGCAGGCGCTGAACATGAACGAAGAGGTCACTCTGGGTCCCGGCATCGTGGATCTGGGCATCCTGCCCATCCTGGGGCAGCCGATCCGGGTGGACTGGGGCGTGAAGCCCTATGGCCCGGACGAGGACGGCGGCATCGCCGGCACGGTGTTCTATGACACCATGCGCGCCGAGGACGAGGCCCGCTACGCTGGGGCCGAGCCGTTCCAGCCCGGCATCCCCGATCTGACCCTGAACCTCTACGCCGCCGTCCTGGATGAGTTTGGCGAGTTGGTTCTGGACGCCGACGGCTCAGCCCTGAAGGGCCAGTTGCTGGCGAGCACGGTCACTGAGACGTTTGAGCGGCCCACGGGCTGCCAGGCGCTGGACGTGAACGGCGACCCGGTCGACTTTCCCTCCATTCCCGACGCGAGCGCCGGCAAAGCCTGCCTGGAAGGCCCGCTGATGGGCACCCAGGCCGGTAACGGCCAGAACAATCTGGACGGCAACTGGGGCTTTGGCGAGGCTTGCTTCGGGCCGGGCGGATATGATCCTCTGACCCAGGCTTGCGCGGACGGCAGCGACCCAACGCCGCTGCCCCCCGGCCACTATCTGGTGGAAGTGGAGATCCCGGACGATGCCTCGGGCAACCCCATGTTCCAGGTGACGCGCGAAGAGGACCTGAACATGTTTGACGGCGACGAGTTCGTGCCGGCCATCCCGCCGCCCGCTTGTGCGGGGGCCTTGCACACGGTGGACGTCGCCGGCGACGGTAACGACGAGTATCCTGAGGTCATTGGCGATGGAACCAATGGTGTGCCGGTTGGCGTTACCGTGCCAGCCTCCACGCCGGTGGATAACCCCGGCTATGTGGATGCAGGCGGCAGCCGCTACGAGGGGCGGGCCATGCCTCTGTGCGACGTCAAGCACGTCTACC
>JAFGLK010000476.1 GCA_016928125.1 Anaerolineae bacterium | reverse complement strand
AGGTTGTCGATCTGCCCCGCGTTGGGCAGGTTGACGTTGGTCATCAGATCACCCAGGCCCAGCAGGGCGCACATCTGCTGCACGCCCTCCTCGCCCGAGGGCTGCAGGGTGTAGGGCTGCTCGCCGGCCATCAGGGCGCGGGTGGCCTCGGGGGCCTCGGCCCAGCGGGCGTAGCGATAGCTGATCGGGGTGAGCGAGAAGCCATAGCGGTAGACCGTCGCCTCGTCGCCGAGAAAGCCGGGCGCGAACTCGGCCAGATGGCGGTCCCCCGCGCAAGGCAGCAAGCCGTAGCGTTGAAAGAGGCGGTACTTGACCTGATGGGCGCAGGCGAAATAGCTGCCCCAGCTCAGCACCTCCTCGCGGGTGTAGTCGCGCAACACGCCTTCGCGGGCGATGTGCTGGCGCAGCAGGGCGAGCAGATCGTGCCCCTGCCACGCGGCGCGGTCGATCCAGGTGAAATGATTGGTGCCGGTGACGTTCACCTGGATCTCGCGCCGGTCCGGGGTCGGCACGCCCAGCTCCTGCGCGGCCACCTCGGCCAGCAACTCCTGCGCGCTGAACACCTCGTGGCAACAGCCAAAGGCCTTGAGCTCCGGCATGACGCGGGTGAGGGTGCGGGTGCATATGGCCATGGGGTTGGAGTAGTTGATCACCCAGGCCTCGGGGCAATGCTCGGCGATCTGGTGGGCGAAATCGGCATAGATGAGCGCCGCGCGCAACCCGCGCACCAGCCCGGGCGCGCCGGTGGTGTCGCCCACGGGATAGAGCCGGCCGTAGCGCGCCGGGATGCCCAGGTCCGCCTCCATGGCCTCCAGCGGGCCCGGCTGGATCGAGCAGACGACGAAATCGGCGCCCCGCAACGCGTCGCCGATCTCGGGCACGGCCCGATAGTCCCAATGCGAGACCACCCCCGGCTGGGCCTGCAGCCACTGGCTCAGGGCCACGTTGGCCTGGGCCGCCGCCAGGTCGATGTCGTACAGCGCCACCTCGCCCGTCAGGAGCGGGCACAGGGCCAGATCCTGCATCAACTGGCGAGCCCAGCCCCGGCTGCCCCCGCCCAGATAGGCGATCTTGATGCGCACAGCCTCTCCCATCACGCGATCCTCCCTGCTTTCACCTCTCGTCGTGTGTATCATGCGTCGGCGGACGGCGAGCCGCCGCTGCGCCTGTCAGGCCGAGTGAGCCGTCCTCGGCTCGCGCGGCATCTCCACGTCCGCGACGTCAAGATCCTTCGCGCCGAAGACGGCGCTTCGAGATGACAGAGCGGGCTAGTAGCGGCACTCGCCCGCGGCCTGAGCATAGATGCGCAGATTCTCCACCGGCGTGTCGTAAAAGTGATCCGCCGCGCTCAGGATGTAGCCACCATCGGGGCCAAAGCCCTCGAACAGGCGTCGCACCTCGGCACGGATTCCCTCCCGTGTGCCGGTGGTCAACACGTTGAACTGGTCCATGCCCCCGATGAGCGCCAGCCGCCCGCCCAAGGCCTCGCGCACCACCTGAGGATCGTCCACGTTGCCGCCGAGGCTGGAGGGCGAGAGCGTCTCGGAGGCATCGCAGGCGTTGGCCAGGATCGAGTCCAGGATGTGAATCATGCCGCCGCAGGTGTGATAGACCACGATGTGCCCGGCGGCGTGCAAGGCCTCGTGCAACTCTCGATCGTACGGCTCGCAGAACTCGGCGTGGAGCCTGGGCGAGATCACCGTGTCGCTGGCCGAGCCGCCGCCGGTCTCGATCAGGTCAAAGCGCGCGCCCGCCAGCGACTCTTCCACAAAGCGCAGCTTTTTGTCGAGCAGCACCCGCAGCAGGCGGTGCACCCAGGCGGGATCGTCGTAGCAGGCCAGGATGAGGTCCTGGGTGGGATAGAGGCAGCAAGCGTGCTGCCAGGCGCCGCCCTGGTCGCCCCACACAAAGCCGCGCAGAATGCCCTCGTCGCCCAGGGCGTCATAGGCGCGGACCACGTCGGCCTGGTCCAGCCTGGCGATGGGCATGTATTTCTCGATCAGATCCAGATCCTCGGGGCGCTTGATCATGTGCTCCACGATCCAGGCGGTGGTGGGGTTCGAGCCCACCGAGAAACTCAGCTCGCCCTCAGGCGTGGCGATGGTGTGGTGCATGATGCGCGCTGCGGGCGTATCCTTCAGATGATGCACCGTATCCACCCACTCAGGCGTCAACGCGTAGGTGCCCGCCTCGCTGGGGGCGGTGAACTGGCCGGCGCCCACAAAGTAGGAGACCGCGGCGTCCATGCCGGTCGCCCGGAACGCCTCCTGCGGCGTCATGCCGCCCATGTAGTGGTCCAGGTGGTACTGCTGCCACTGGTGGATCGTCACCGGCAGCCGGTCGGGTTTCTCCCGGTTGAGGGCGCAGAGCATGCGTTCCTTGGCGTTCATCGAGCACCTCGTGAGCTGGCTTCGGGGGCGGGATCATCGCCACGAATGTACCCATGGCCGCCGCGGCTGTCAATCGCGCCCTGGGGCGCCGCGGAGCGCGACAAGTGGCAAGGCCAGCCTCTTCCAGCGCCGGGTGTGGGGGGCGTCAGAGCCGACCTACGCGGGGAGCGGCCTTTCCTGCGACGCCATGAAACGCTCGATGGTGGCCTGGTCAAAGGCGCCCTCCATCGGGCCGAGGCGGGTGGTGGCCAGAGCGCCGGCCGCGTTGGCCAGCAGCCCCGCCTT
>JAFGLK010000475.1 GCA_016928125.1 Anaerolineae bacterium | reverse complement strand
GGATCAAAGCTGACCGTGATGGCCGCCTGAGTGGCGCCCTGGTCGTAGCCATAATAAGTTTGCCAGGCCTCCAGGTCCAGGATCGCCTGCGGCGCCGGGTACTCGATGCAGAACGAGGTGAAATCGTCGGCGCCATGGTAGAGATTGCCATCGCACTGGTTGTCGGCGGTGCGCGACAGGAGAATGCGTTCGGGGCAGCCGACGAAGACATTGTTCAGAATCTTGTGGCGGCGGCAAAGCCCGGTGCGTCCACGCATGATGCGATCCTGCTGGTCGAGGTTGAACCAGAGCGCATACGAGTCGGGCACGTCGGCCAGCAGATTGTGGGCGAACACGCATTGCTCGCCGCTGTCGATGTTGACCGCAAAGCCCGGCTTCATGGAGATCACGCCCCAGGGGCGGGAGTAGTCGCCGCGGATGTCCCAGAACACGTTGTGGTCCAGAACGTTCAGCCCGAAACACATCTCGAGATACAGCGCTCCCTTGATGCTGTCGATATCGGCAAAGACGTTCTCGGTGATGCGGCAGTTGTGGTTGAGCACATCCAACCACAAGCCCGGCGCATGATGAATGTGCCGGAAGATGTTGCGGCGAAAGAGGCCCGAATCGCAGGTGTGGAACTTGAGACCGCCGCACTCCCAAAGGCGCTCGATGTTGTGATAGCCGATGCGCTCGATCGTGTTGTCCTCCACGAGGGTGCTGGCGTTGTTCCCGACGGCTGCGATGCCGCAGGTGCCAATGTCGCAGATGTGGTTGCGCCGCACGATGTGATGGCCCGCTGCGGGGCTGGGCATCATCCTGCGGCGATGCCAGGTCTCGTTGCCCAAGTCGATGGCGCAGGCGTTGGCCCAGCGCAAGGTGCAGTCCTCGATGATCCAATGGTCGCCGCGCGCGGCGCTAACCATGGCGCGCTGAGGCACGGGAAAGCCGTCCGCGCAGGTTTCAAAGCGGAGCCCCGAGATGCGGATGTAGCCCAACCCTGGATCGAGGGGCGCCAAAGCCTGCTCGCGGGTGGTCACTTCTAAGGACATACTCTGTGGATCGGCGTCGCCCGGCAGACGAAAGTGGAGGCGCAGGCCCGGCTCCTCCACCCAAAAAGCGCCGTCCGACGCGGCCAACTCGCGCGGGAAGGACACCTGCTTGAGCGGGACGCCGTCTGCCAGGAGCATGCCGCGTCGCAGCAGAAAGATCTCGGTCTCCTCGCGGGTCCAGTCCTTGACAAAGGTGTTGTACTCGGAGGAAACGTTGCGCGCGATGAAGGGGTTGTAGCCGAGGAACCACTCGGCCGGCATCTCGCCGGTCCACACCGTGACGCCCTCGGGGAGGGGGCCCAAGTTCCAGCCCTCACTGGGCGTGAAGGGGCCGGCCCAGGGCTGAGAGCCGCGAATGGTGGCCTCCTCGCCCGGCGCGGCCTCGTAGGCGATCATCGCATCTGGCCCTGTCCCACCTCGCGCGGGCCGCACGCACTCCCGGTAGACGCCAGCATGCACGATGACCTTCTCGCCAGGTTGGAGGAGTGCGGCGGCTCGGCCGATGGTGGCAAAGGGGCGCTCTTCGGTGCCGGGGCCATCATCGGTCGCCTGTGGGTGTTCGCAGGCTACATGGTATGCACGTTCATAGCGGGTTCGATCGTCCCAGAAAGCGAACGGTGTACCGTCCGGCATAATCACAGTTGGGTCGTTCATGGGGAGGCCTCCTTCGATCTTGGATTCTGGTGTTGAGCCGAGTTGTGACCTCGGTAGACTGCCAGTGCGATAGGACAGGGCCCTGACCGTCGTGGCTGATATGAGGCAACACGCGTCGCCCGGTGTTCAGGCTGATCTTGCTGCACACGGCCAGCCTCTTCTCCGGCCAGGAAGCAAGCACGACTGCACCCCGCACCAAGCAGCTCTCGAGCATCACATTGGGCCAGCAACGCAGGGTGAAACCGTATCGTCAAGCATGGAGCGCGCAGAGACGGTTGGCTGTTTGCGGTGGCCGCCGTGGCAGAATCTGTTCGATTACTATGGGTTGCGGGGCGAGGGAGCCGAGTCGCCAGGGCTTGTGCTCTATGGGCCCACCTGGATTCGAACCAAGGACCAACCGGTTATGAGCCGGCCGCTCTGCCGCTGAGCTATGGGCCCTCTCTCTGCCAGCCGGATTCTACCATGTGGCCCAGGGTGCGTCAAACCTCTCCGGCCCCGGAAAGGCATGGGCTGCTGCTCTCGGAGGATACCACTTCCCCAGCTGCAGCGCCCATGGTCTGCTCCACGAACCTGATCATTCGCTCAAAGTGAGAGCCCCGCCAATAGATGCGTTGGCAGTGTGTACATCGGCTGAACGCGTCATAGTATAGACGTGTTCGAGCCGGGATCTCGTCCAGGACATCGGCTTTCGAGACAGGTTCGAGCAGTCCGTTGCAGCGCAGACAGCGGCTCAACGGCCGTATCGAGTGCCACAGATCAAAGCGCCGCAAGATCTCGATGATCTGTTCCTTGGGATCCTCTGAGCGTACATAATAGCCGTGGGTCACTAGGGCGCGCTTCAGGAGCCCATGGTCTCGCGTCAGCAGGATCCGCTCCTGCTGACGCGAGATCTGGGCGAGCCGGGCGTCGGCATAGTCGTTGCGATAGAGCGCATCGAAGCCAAACATGCGCAGGTAGGTAGCCAGCTTGCCCAGGTGGGTATCCAGCACAAACTGAGTCTGACGCAGAGGCGCTGGGCGGACGCGCGTCAGCGAGGTGATGTCGAATGACTCAAAAACGGGGTAGACGCTGATCCGGTCGCCGTCTTGTACCTGGTAGTCTAGATCGGTGGACTCGCCATTCACCAGAATGAGGTCGATCTCGGTGTGAGGGACGCCCAGGGATTCGATCAGATCCTTGATCGAGGGACTCAGCTCAAAGGCATGACTGAATTGGACCTGACGCCGACCGGGTGGCAGCAGATCATTCAGTTCGGCATAGAATCGGAAATGCGCCTTTGGCAAGATAGCCCCCGAACGGGTCAGACGACCGAGCCTCGTGATGTGCTCTCGAAACGCCATCCCGGGCAAGCGGGCTTTGGGCATGTGGACCCAGGCACTCGCATAGCATAGACGCGCCATGCCCGAAATTCAAGTGCCCGCGGGCCACAGTTGTAGGCACTCAGAGCTGGGCCGAGGCAAGTCCGCACCCCTCCTGAAGCGCTTGTGGTTCGCACTTGGGCTAGCGTGTACAATGGTGATCGATTCATCGGAAGGGGATATGTCATGGTCATGCGCGTTGCGCAGCGCGAGACCCTCGATCTGAATGGCTGGTGGCACGTCTGGTACGACGATGCGGCCGAATGGCGGGATGATGCACCCGCCTGGCCGAACACGCCCCTGCATGCCGTCCGGCCCCATACGCCCAGCGCCGGTTGGGATGGCATGGAAGATGGCATGGAATCCCACCAGGTGCCCGGCACCTGGGAGCAGTCACGACCGGGCTACCATGGCGTCGCCTGGTATTGGCGGCCGCTGCTGATCCCGGCGCATTGGCAAGGCCGCGTCGTCCGGCTGCGCTTTGAGGCGGTGCGCCTGTGGGCTGAGGTCTATGTGGATGAGAGGCTCGTCGGCTATGATCTCGACGGGGTGACGCCCTTTGAGATCGATCTGACCCCGCATGTGCGCCCCGGCCGCGCCCATACCCTCGCCGTGCGCGTGACCAATCCGGGTGGGGCGGACCCGGGCGCCGATCTCAGGCCCATCTGTTGGGCAGGTCTTGAGCTGCCAGCCAGCTACGACGTGGGTGGGATCTGGGGCGCTGTTACGCTTTTGAGTACGGGCCAGCTCTATCTCCAGGAGCTGTTTGTGCGCCCCAGGACGGATCTGGGGGCGGCGTTGGTGTACTGCAAGCCTGGACGCCGTGGAGAAGATCAACCCATGGCGCTCCACGTGCGCATTCGGGACGGGGCGAGTCAGATCGTGGCCGAGGTGCACCGGCCCGATGCCTCTCCAGATGATGCTCGCTGGATCAGGGTCGAGCTCCCTATCCCAGAACCGCGCTTGTGGTCGCCAAGCGATCCCCACTGCTACAATGTGCAGGTCACGGTGTCCAATGCCCTCGGCTCTGATTCCCTGCAAGCCACCTTCGGCATGCGTCGATTCGCCTGGGAGGGCGGGCATCTGAGCCTCAATGGCGAGCGCATCTGGCCCCAAGCTGCGCGCACCTGGGGCTGGTATCCGGAGCACGGCGCCTTTCCCAGGCCAGCCTGGGCCGAACGAGAGGTGCAGATCGCTCTTGAATTGGGCCTCAATCTGCTGTGGATACAGGACCATCCGCCTGCGCCAGCGTTGCTCGAGGCTAGCGACCGACAAGGCCTCCTGCTGTGCCGCGCCCAGAGCTTTGACCCACCTATCGCGGCGCCTGCACGAACTCGCGCCCTCTATTGGCGCCTGTTGCGCAGGCGCTTACGACGGCTCGTACGCCGTGACCGCAACCACCCAAGCTTGGTATGGTGGGATCTGACGGCTGGCGACCCTTCCGCGTCGCCAGGTGGGCGAAAGCTCGGTCGCAAAGCCTCACGTCCTTTCGCTGTCCTGGCCGTTATGGTGCGGCGAGAGGATCCCTCGCGCCTGCTAACTTCGGACTCTTTTCAGAGGCCAGGCATCGCTCAAAACCCGTGCGATGGCGGCTCGGCGGTCCCGGCCCCACTTGGCTCAGTCGTCCTCGCCGATCTCGCCAGCCCGCCCGTTCTGCCAGATCTCCCTGGCATTGTGGCGCGCCATGGAGACCGCATCCTGCACGGCTCTGTGGCCCACGCCCACCGTTCCTGGTTGCGCCAGCTCGAGACCGAGTTCCATCGCCAGGACCTGGGGCGTACCTTTGCCGACGTTCTAGATCTCTGTCGGGCTACGCGAGTCCCGGCAAGCGATGAACTGGCCCAGGCCATTGAGAGGAGCCGCCTGGGAGCTGGCTATGTAGGTCATCTGATCGATCACTGGGCCGGCCAGGGCGCGACGGGCCTTGGGGGACTGGTCGATCTCTGGCGAGAGCCACAAGTGGATGAGGAGGCCTTGCGACGCGCCCAGGGGCCCGGGGTGCTCGCTTTCACGGGCTTATCCCAACAGCTCTACGCGGGGGAGGAGGCCATGGTGACCCTGTGCGCGCTGAACGAGGCGGGCGCGTATCGCCGCGCGCTGCTGCGCACTTGTCTGTCATCTGAGAGATCACCCTGCTTGGATGAGCGTACCCAGCCCGTAGACATGACCGGGTGCCCGAGGGAGAAGCTGGCTCAGGTCCCCGTTTGTGCCCACGGCGAGGGACGATACTGGCTGCACGCTGAGTTGGTGCAGGATGGGAGCATTCTGGCCTCGGCATTGCGGGCCTTCTGGGTCACGCGCCGGTCCCGCATTGAGCCCGAGAGTGTGCACTGTGTGGATGAGCTCGGTCTGTTGGAGCCTCACGATGGCTGGGCATGGCGTGCGCGGTCGCTACCTGCGAGCCAGGGGTCAGATGCGGCACTCATCCTCAGCCACGCGGATCCCCGAGAGTTGTCGGTCTGGCTTGAGGAGAGCCGTTCACGTGCCAGGCGTGTGGCCCTGTTTCTCCAGCAGCCCTTCGAACGGCATCGCGATCTCTGGCTCATCCTGCAGAGATTGGGCGCGCTTGATGAACCCCCGCAGCCGTTCTCTCTTTACGGACCGGGGCAGCTCAGCTGGGCCTTGAGCCATCGTGATCCGCTTCTGTGCGGCGTAGCCCCGCCGGGTGTCTGGGGTCCTCTGCAGGCTGGGCTGCGGCCCTCTCACGCCTTGCGCGGGCTGATCGGCGTGGCCCAGGGATGCGCCCTGGTCCCGAGCCGGCATGTGGGAGAGCGGGCCGTACATCTGGGGGCGACCTTGGGGATAGTGCCGCTCGCCGGAAGACAGCTCCTGATCAGCACCCTACCCCTGGTCGAGGCTCTGAATGCGCGCGTGCCCATCGCCGAGCGTCTGCTCGCCAATGTGCTCCGCTGGCTCCGGGAGCTGCCTGTCGAGGCCTCGTGAAAGCGCAAGCAAGCGGAGATCAACGGTCTGCGCCGGATGGGCAAGTCATCTACTCGCTGAGGATCGAGCGGGCGTCTACATCGAGAACGATTATCTGGCCAGGAGAGAGGCCCAGGTCGCGTTCCCATGCCTGGAGCTGTCCCCTGCCCTGCAGTAGCTGGATTCGCGCTGTTCCATCTGGGATTGTCATCACCGTCGCGACACCGATCAGGTCCAGAGACACGCCGGTCGGCAACGAGATCAAGAGCCGGGCATCGACAGCTGGCTGAGGCGCTCGTGACATGTAGCTGGCTTGCCCGTCCAGGTGGTGGATGGCGGTCCGAGAGAGTCGCCCGTTGCGGCTCCTGCGGAGCTCGAGGATCTGCCACTCGCCCGCAGATTCGATGCGACACAGGCTGCCGTCCGCAAAATGGAGAGTGACCACGGCACCCGGCTGGCCCCGGAGCAGCGCGCCTTCCTCCAAGGTCTCGCCTTGCTGGCGCTGAGCCCAAGCCTCCCCTTCGCCTGACCTCATACTCAGCGTCCCTCGCTCGATGGCTCCGATCTGGCCGCCGGAGGGTAGGAGGCGGAACTGCCAGATGGCAAAGCCGGTCGCAACCAGCAGCAAGACGGCGACGGCCAGCAGCGCGGGGAGCTTGCGCACCCTCTTTTCCGCCCGGCCAACCTGCGCTAGGGGCTGCCATTGGCCTACGCTCGGTGTTGAGGGAGCGATGGACACGCCCTCTTGTCTACTCTCGGTCATCTCGCCATTTGCGAGCTCTTGGCCTGACGCCATACGCTGCCTTTGCCTTGTAGGAACCTGGTTAGGTTTCAGGGTGCCGGCTTGTGCGGGTATCATACAGTATTGGGGTGGTCTGTCAACGTGGCGGTTGACGGGTTGGATGCCCTTGTGGTAACGTGTGGCCGATGGCAGCGATGGCGGGAGGGCGGCCCCTTTTTCTCTGAATGGAGCAAGACCATGGAATCTGTGCGGATGTTGTTACTAGGCATCCTCCACCGACAGGGAGAGCTCTATGGCTACCGGATCGAGCGTAGCCTCCATGAGACGGCCTTCAGCGCCTGGGATGTGCGGGCGGCTGAGTCGCTTTACGAGAAGCTGGGGGGCCTGATCTCAGCTGGGCTAGTGGAGCGGGTTGGGGACGCCGGCGAGGGCATCGCGCCAGCGCGGGCACGGTATCGAATCACTGCGCGGGGAGTAGAGGCGCTGCAGCAGGCCCTCCGAACCGCATGGCGTCAGCCCTTCCGTGTGCCGTCTGCTCAGGATGTGGCCACGTTGCTTCTGGAAACCTGGCCGACCGGAGAAACTGCTGAGGTTCTGCGGGATCGACTGGCGGCTCTGGAGAGCGAGCTGGAAGGGATCGATCGCCTGGAGCAAGATCGCACCGCTGGGGGGGCGATGCGCCCCACATGGCGGGCCGTGATCGAGCACGCCCGGATATTGCTGCAAGGCGAGATCGGGTGGACTCGGCAGTTGATTGGGCAGGTTGAGTCAGGTGCCTGGATCCTCCCAAAGCAGGAGGGGCTACGGTTGGGGCGCGGGAGGGCTCGGCGGGGGCGCCGCGGGGATGCCGAGGGTCTGGGTGCTTTCACCTTTGTCCTACACACGCACTTGCCATACTGCCGCAAAGCAGGGCGCTGGCCGCACGGCGAGGAATGGCTTCATGAGGCGATGGCCGAGACGTATGTGCCGCTCTTGAACGCGCTCTATGACCTGCGGGATGACGGTGTGCCGTTCAAGCTCACGATCAGTCTTACGCCCGTCCTCACAGAGCAACTGGCCGATGCCGATGTGCGCGAGCATTTCCTGCTCTATCTGGATGAGGAAATCCAAGCCGCAGGCCAGGATGTGCCTCGTTTTGGCGAGGAGGGCAATCTTCATCTCGAGTATCTGGCTGGATACTATCGAGACGTCTATCTGCATATTCGAAGCTCTTTCCTTGAGCGCTTCTCGGGTGACCTGGTGGCGGCCTTCCGCCAGCTGCAGGATGAGGGTTATCTGGAGATCGTCACATCGGCTGCCACCCATGGCTATCTGCCTCTGCTCTCCCGCGATTCGTCGATCTATGGCCAGCTGCGCGCCGGCGTTGAGAGTTATCGGCGCCATTTTCACCGCTCGCCACGCGCTATCTGGTTGCCCGAGTGTGCCTATCGCCCAGCCTATGTAGATACCCTGGGCATCACTCGCCCGGCCATCGAGGAGTTTCTGGCCGGGTTGGGCATCACCTGCTTCTTTGTAGAGACCCACGCGATCGAGGGCGGACAGCCTGTGGGCAAGGCAGCTGGAGATGTGGCCATCGGGCCCTATTCGGCCATCCGGCGTCACTATGCCATCCCGATGGCCGCTCAGACAGAAGGAGGCGGTAGCACCTTTGAAGCCTATTACGTGGCTGGCGGTCCTCAGGGGCTGACCTCTCCTCCCGTGGCAGCCATAGGGCGCAATAATCGCACCGGACAGCAGGTCTGGTCGGCCGATTGGGGCTATCCAGGCGAGGCCGACTATCGTGAGTTTCACAAGAAGGATGCCGAGTCTGGCCTGCAATACTGGCGTGTCACGGGGCCGCGGGTCGATCTGGGGGACAAGGACTACTATCATCCCGACTGGGCCAATGCTCGAGTGGGAGAGCATGCCCGTCACTATGCCCAACTGGTTGAGAGCCTGATCCGGGATCATCACACGGAAACCGGCCGCTATGGCATCGTGTCCTCTAACTATGATACAGAGCTCTTTGGGCATTGGTGGTTTGAAGGCGTGGAGTGGATCAAGGAGACGCTTCGTGAGCTATCAGGGAGCGATATCGTTGATCTGACCACGGCGAGCGGCTTTCTGGCCGCGCACGAGCCGGAACAGATGATGGCGCTTCCTGAAAGCTCTTGGGGGGCTGGCGGCACCCACTGGACTTGGGACAATAACGATACGCACTGGATGTGGGCGCCGATCCACGAGGCCGAGCGGCGCATGGAGCAGATGGTTGCGCGCTATCCCGAGGCTGAAGGCGATCGGGCGGTGGCGCTCAACCAACTGGCGCGTGAGTTGTTGCTGGCCGAGTCGAGCGACTGGCCATTTCTCGTGACCACGGGGCAGGCCAAAGAGTACGCTATCGAGCGCTTTCAGAGCCATCTCGGTCGTTTTCATCTCCTTGCCGACCTGCTCGAAGCAGACCGGGCTGCGGAGGCGGCAGCAAGAGCCCGGGAGTTGTTCGAACAAGACAACGTTTTCCCGACGGTTGACTATCGCTGGTTTGGCGCAAGACAGGGCAGTGCGACCTGCTCAGAGACGTAGCCTCACGTCGGACGGTTAGGCAGGAGCGGCTCTCTATCGCGCGAGGTATTCACGGCACCGGCTGCATCACGCGGAGGTTTTTGGGGTGAAGGGCTCTGGTCGGCGAGGCAGGCCGCTCTATTGGCAGGTCGCAGATGATGTCCTGGCCAAGATCGAGACGGGCATATGGTCGCCTGGAGACAAGCTACCCAGCGAGCGTGAGCTTTGCGAGCGCTATGGTGTCAGCCAGATCACTGTGCGGCGCGCTCTGCGTGAGCTCGGACATCTGGAGCGCATCTATAGCCACCACGGGGTGGGCTGGTTCGTTGCGGAGGATGATACAGGTGAGCAGTTCGGCCGGGTAGCCATCATTATGCCCGAGTTCGATTGGCTCACCATGGAGCTGGTGCGGCGGCTCGCGGTCGAGCTCTCCGTGTGCAAGGTGGGCTTGCAGCTCTTGGTGGGGTCTGGCGATGAACGGGAAGAGATCGAGAGCCTGACCATGGCCCAGGCCCAGGGAGCACAGGCGATCGCACTGGTTGCCAGTGGACAGGAGCGGGGAAGCCTGCAGCGCTATGAGGCCCTGCTCCATCGGATCTCCATGCCGGCGTTGTTGCTTCTGCGCCCTGTGCCCGATCTGCATGTACCCCAAGTGATTATCGATGAGCGGGTCTGCATCCAGCAGATCACCCGACATGTGCTCAGTTTGGGTCATCGTCGGCTGGCCTATGCTGGGCAGAATCCGGCGCTTTTGGAGGGCCATGAGTGCTATCGGGGCTTTGCGACCGCGCTATGGGAGCATGGCCTGGAGCTGCCCCTCGACTGGGTCTTTGTCTCCAGCCTGTTCGCCGCGGACGAAGCCTCAAGGCTCTCCGACGTTCTGACCGCCACGCCGGCTCCTACGGCGCTCGTGTGCGGGTCCGATCTGCGCGCTGCGGAGGCGATGCGCGTCCTGCGCGAGGCCGGCCTGAGCTGTCCAGACGATGTGGCCATCGTTGGCCTGGGCGACCATTCGTTTGCTCCCCTGCTCAGTGCGCCGCTCACCACGTATCGGTTTGATCTGGAGGGCCTTGCACAGGCGGCCGCTGCAGCTCTTGTCGCGTTGCTTGGCGGTGAGGCTGCCGAGAGTGCGACCTTTGAGGGCGAGCTCGTTGTGCGGCAGAGCTGTGGCGCCGGGTTGTCGACCCAGTTCTGAGCTGCGAGCCCCTCGCTTCTGCATCATAGCTTCTCGAACCACATGCTTTTGGAGGGAGGCCAGCATGACCGATGCCATGATCCCGAGACGTTCATTCGGCAGTACGGATCTTCAAGTCTCTGTGCTTGGTCTGGGCGGTTTTCATCAGGTGGAGATCAGCCGCGATGATGTGATAGAGATCCTCGATCTCTATCTCGCGTCTGGCGGCAATTACGTCGAGACCGCGCGGAGCTATGGGCGCGGTCAGTCGGAGCACAAACTCGGCCGCGCTCTCGAAGGGCGCAGGGATCAGGTGATCCTTGTATCCAAGACCGGGCAGCGGGACGCCGAGGGCGCGTGGCGTGAGCTGAACGAGTCTCTTGAGGCGCTACGCACCGATCACCTCGATATTCTGCTGTACCATGGCCTGAACGACGTCGCGGAGGTCGAGCGCGCTTCCGGGCCTGGGGGCGCGGCAGAGGCGTTTGCTCGGGCGCGTGAAGAGGGACTCGTGCGCCTGTTCGGGGCTAGCACACACTGGCCTCTAGTGCTCATACCGGCGATGGAGCGTCTCAGCCTGGATGCGGTCATGTACTGGGTCAACTATCTCGTGCCATGCAATTACCCAGAGCTTCTTGAGACGGTGGCTCCTGCGGCTCGGGCTCGAGGCCTGGGCATAATCGGCATGAAGCCGGTGGGAGACGGATACCTGTACCGCTCGGCGCCAGAGGCCTTTGCGTTCGCTCTCGCGCAAGAGGTGGATGTGCTAGCGTGTGGCTTTAACTCGATCGAGCTTCTCCGCAAGGACCTTGAGATTGTCAGCCACTGGCAGCAGCCATCCAGTGAGAGGCTTGCGACCATCTTGCGTGAGGCGCCCGAGCTCGGGGACTATGTCTGCCGCCAGTGTGGCCAATGCCGCATGGAGGATATGGATCTGCCCCGCGTCTTTGAGCTCGAGGGCAAGTTCGATCGTCAGATGTTCGACGGCCGGCCGACCGACACGCTCGACTATGCCCTGCGCCAGAGGCTCTGTTATTGGTTCAACAACCAGGCGCGGGCCATCGAGCTCTTCAAGCCGATGAGCTGCCGGGTCGAGCGATTCCTGGCGAGCGATGCCGAGGTGCCATCCTGCCCCTATGGCATCGACATCCGCCGCAAGCTCCAACTGGCCTATCTCAAGTTAACCAGCGACGGCCGCTTCCCCGCCGGGCCTGTGGACTTTTAGGCGAGGCCAAGTCCCAGCGCTGCTCCGTTCACGGCAGGCCCCTTCTCGAAGACCCGCCCAGGCCCATCGAGAAGGGGCTCTGCAGTCTATCTCAGGGCTCTTCTACAAAGCGCGCCTCGTCCAAATAGAGATGCCCCCCGACCTGACTGTACTGCAAGAGCTGGCGGCATGGCCCTTCCTCGGCAGGGAATGTGTCTTCCCGTTGCGTGTGCCGCACTCGCATCTGCTCCGGCTCGGGTCCGGTTTGGAAGAGTTCGTGCAGCACGCGGCCGTCCATTCCCTGGCCGACCCCGATGCCCAACAGGTGCAGCACAGTCGGAGCCACGTCCACAATGCCGCAGGGCGTCCGAGACTCGACGCCACTCTTGATGCCCGCGCCCCAGGCCACCAGCGTATTGTTGATCGCATAGGGGCTGGATGACCCATGCGTCGCTGCCATGGATGCCGAGTTCGCCACCGATCCGGGCACGCCCCAGCGGTTCGGGGCGGCCGACCACGCATACGAGAACATCACCTCAGCGGAGCGTCGGTGAAAGCCGAACGCCGCACCCTGAGGCGTTGCCGTGGGGCACACGTGCATCAGATCATCCCGGACCAACAGCGCGCCGATCCAGGGTCGCGAGGCCAGGAAGCGCAACAGCTCGGGCAGTCGAGCCCGGCCCTCGTCGCGCACGTAAAGGCTGTTGGATGCCCTGACAATGTCGATCGGCCCATCCCCTGCATTCGATGCTGAGGAAAACCCCGCCGCTGCGAGTTCGGCCTCAGGGTCGATCTTGGTGCTGATGGTGCTAAACCCGTGGTCTGAGAGCACAAGGCAGGTCAGACCGTCGGGGCCCGCGCGCCGTTCCATCGTCTGAACGAACTCAGCGAACTGCGCATCTACCTCTCTCATCATGGCCAGGGCCTCAGGCGATGCCAGGCCGTATTCATGCTGCATGTGATCCGGCTCTGTCAGCCAGATTGTCATGACGTCCGGTCTGTAGGTTGGGGCGAGATACTCGCGTGCGACGTCAAAGATAAAGCGGTTGCGTTCAGACGAGCTGGATTCGGGAGGCAACATGCCCCCAAAACGCGTCTCTACATCCCGCTGGGTGCCATCCGGCCAAGCCAGGGCCCAGTTCACCACGGAGCCCGTGATGGTAGGGTTGGTGAGATAGGTGGTGCCGGGCGATCCTGAGCCGGCTGAGACCATGGTGGCGCCCGCTTGGCGCAACATCTCACCGAGTGTCGGTACGCTGATGAGCCGCTCCTGCTCCCCATCGGCCATGCTCTGCAGAGCACGCCAGTCGGCGCACGAGATCGCCTTATCGGGATCCAGTCGGGGAACGTAGAGCTCGTTATCCACGATGCCGTGTTTGCCGGGGTAGCAGCCGGTCGCCAGGGAAGCCGAGTTGATCCGTGTGGCGGTGGGAAACGCGGCGTGGCTAGCACGGCAAACGACACCGCGCTGGCTCATGGCATGGAGAAAGGGAGTATGGCCCTCGCTGATCATATCGGGCCGCAGTCCATCCCATACCGTGATCAAAATCATAGCGTTTGTTCCTCCTCTTTTGGTTGCGGATGAGTATAGGCGCGGAGGCGTGGCCACACAAGGAGCCCGTTGCCCAGATTGCTCGCATTCTGCCTCCGCGCCTTTTGACATGCCCCCTTGAGCGCGCTATGATAGGCGGAAGGTCAACCAGAGGATGGTGAGATGCCCCAAAACAGCCAGCCGCGCAGTCTCCTCATCAAACCCGCCTCCGGCGACTGCAATCTACACTGCACCTACTGCTTCTATCACGATCGAGAGACTGACCCTTACAAGGCTCAACGGCGTCGCCGGATGAGCCCCGAGGTGTTGGATGCGCTGATCCAGCAGGGCATGGCCCTGGATCGCCGGCAGGCCACCTTTGGCTGGCAGGGCGGCGAGCCCACGCTGGCGGGGCTCGATTTCTTCAAGCAGGTGGTAGAGCTTCAGAAGAAGTATGGCGCCCCCGGCCAGGCCGTCAGCAACGGGCTCCAGACCAATGGCCTCCTGCTGACGCCAGACTGGGCGCGCTTCCTGCGGCAGTACCATTTCCTGTTGGGCGTGAGCCTCGATGGGCCAGCGGAGTATCACGATGCCTACCGGCAGTACGTGAACGGGGAGCCGACACACGCCCGCGTGATGGAAAAGCTGCATATGCTTCGCGACTATGGGGTCGAGTTCAACATCCTGTCCGTGGTCAATCACATCACAGGGGACCATGGCGCCGAGGTCTATGACTATTTGGTCTCGGAGGGGTTTGATTTCCTGCAGTTCATTCCCTGCGTCGAGGTGGACCCGATCTCGGGCGCGATCACCGAGTTCTCGGTGAGCCCGGCGCAATATGGCGACTTTCTCTGCCAGGTGTTCGATCGTTGGTACAATGGCGGCAATCCCCAGGTCTCCATTCGCGACTTTGAGGCGATTCTTGCGGTGTACGTGGGGCAGGAGGCGCCGCTATGCTGCTATCAGCAGATGTGCGGAAGCTACCTGGTGGTCGAGTACAACGGCGACCTCTATCCCTGCGACTTTTTGGTGCGCGAGGACACCTATATCGGCAATCTGCTCGACATGTCACTTGAGCAGGCATTCGCTAGCCAGGCTCTGGCCGATTTCAAGGTCAAGAAAGCAAGCCCCCGGCCCGAGTGTCTGGTCTGCGCCTGGTTGCCTTACTGCAACCAGGGGTGTTACCGTTTTGTCGATCTGGATGGTTCTCGCCGACACTATCTGTGCCAGGCTTATCAGCGCTTTTTCGCTCACAGCCATGAGAGGATGCTCACGCTGAGGGATCGGATCTTGCGCCAGAGGGGCGTCGACCCGAGCACCGTGGCCAGTCCTCAAACTCGCGCGGTGGGGCGCAATGATCCCTGCCCGTGCGGCTCGGGAAAGAAGTTCAAGAACTGCTGTGGTCGTCGGAAGCGTCCATGATGACTATCCAGGCGCTCATCTTTGATTGGGGCGGCGTGATCCAGCGCACCCTCGATCCAAGGCCGCGTCTGGCGTTGGATGAGGAGCTTGGGCTGCCTCACGGAACCGTGGAGCGGGCCGTGTTCTCAAGCCCAGTCTGGGAGTTGGCCTGCCTGGGGAAATGTGATGCCGATACGGCCTGGCGAGAGATCGTGGCCTCTCTCCGCTACCCCGATGTAGTGACTTTTATCGAGCGATTCTTCGCCGGCGACCGGCTTGATGCCAGGCTGCTTACGCTCATCAGGGACCTTCGCGCCCAAGGCATGCCTGTGGGGCTGCTATCCAACGCGCCTCCCGAGCGCCAGGCCGATAGCAGCCTCGCCGGGCGTTGGGGGCAAGCTGGCGTCTTTGATGTGCAGCTCTTTTCGTATCAGCTCGGCGTCCTCAAGCCACACCCCGACGCCTATCGCGCGATCCTAGACGCTTTGGGCGCAGAGCCAGAACATACGCTCTTTGTCGATGATGCGCAGGCGAATATCCAGGGCGCTTGGCGCGAAGGCATGAACGCCATTCAGTTTCGAGGCACCCCGGCCCTCATGCGAGCGTTCAAGCGCTTTGGCATAGCGGCCCGGGACGGCTAGCCTTGGCATGGCCACGGCTTTAAGTCTCTGGCAGGTCGCCAATGTCTACGAGAATTAACCCGAAAGTGGTGGATAACCCCCTTGGCAAAGGGTGTCTCGCTGTGTATAATGGTGGTAGTATGTGGGACGAAATGTCAGCTTGTGTCACATTCCGTCCCATCCATGGGGATCTATCCCAGCCATTGCCAGCCGCATCAGCCAAGAGGGACTGCGCGCCATGTTCCTGGGCCAGTATTCACATACACTCGATGCCAAGGGCCGCCTAACGATTCCGGCGCGCTTGCGTCCTCCCCTTGAGGAGGGCCTCTACCTTACCTCTGGCGACGAACCTTGTCTCGTGGTCTATACGCCTGAGGAGTGGCATGAGCTGGCGCGCAAGGTTGCGCAGATGCCCACTGCCAGCCGACGAGGTCGGGCCTACAGCCGCAGGCTGTTCGGCTGCGCGCATGAGGCCAAGCTGGACTCGATGGGGCGCGTGTTGATCCCCAGTTTCTTGCGCGACTATGCCGGCATTGAGGATGAGGTGCTCGTGGTAGGGGTGAACACCCTGATCGAGATCTGGTCGCCTGACAATTGGCAGCTAGCGCTGGAACGCGATAGCCAGGATCTGGACGCGATCCTGGACGAAGTCGCCAGAATGGGCGTATGAGCAGGGGCACGTCACATTCGGATGACCCGGCTCTTGGGGGCGAGAGCGGACATGTGCCCGTCTTGCTGCAGGAGGCGATGGAGGCTCTCCAGCCTGCCAGTCCGGAAAGCTATATCGATGCCACAGTAGGGCTTGGAGGCCACGCTCAGGCGATACTGGAGCTGTCCTCCCCTGAAGGCAGGTTGCTGGCTTTGGATGCCGACTCGCAAGCCTTGGAGCGGGCTCGCGCGAGGCTGGCCCGCTTTGGTTCTCGGGTTGTTTTTGCGCACGCATGGCATACTGATCTGGCCGAGACGGCTCAGAGCCTCGGCTTTGCCGAGGTGGACGGCATCTTGCTCGATCTGGGCGTATCGTCCTTGCAGCTTGATGATATGCAGCGCGGTTTTTCGTTTCAGCAAGACGGCCCTCTGGATATGCGCATGGATCCCGGGGCCGATCTGACGGCTGACCATTTGGTGAACGGCCTCGCTGAGGACGAATTGTCGCGCATCATCTATGAGTATGGCGAAGAGCGCCACGCGCGCCGAATTGCGCGGGCAATCTGTGCGCAGAGGCCGATCCGCTCCACACGGGAGCTGGCCGCTCTCATTGAGCGTATCTCGGGACATGGCGGGCGCATACACCCAGCCACGCGGACTTTTCAGGCGCTGCGCATCGCCGTGAATCGTGAACTTGCATCGCTGGAGGCAGTGTTGCCCCAGGCTATCGAGCTGCTCGCGCCTGGGGGCCATCTGGTGGTGATTGCGTTCCATTCTCTCGAAGATCGCATAGTCAAGCAGTTCATACAGCAGGAATCGCGAGACTGCATCTGCCCGCCGCGCATACCGCAGTGTGTCTGCGGGCATCGGGCCACCCTCCAGCGGGTGACCAAGAAACCCATTCGGCCCTCTGAGGAGGAGGTTCGCATCAATCCGCGAAGCCGCAGTGCACGCATGCGCGTCGCTGAGCGGCTTTCCAGCGATCCGTGAACGTCCGCGCTAAGCGCAATGGATGGCAGACCATGGCCAGCGACAGAAGCGACAGACGCGATACACTGATTTCCATGGGGAGACGCCCAAGAACTGATCGCCCCCCCTTGATTCGGGTGGATCCCCGAACCTTGGCTTACTTTGGCGTCATGCTCGTGCTAATCTGGCTGGCCGGCTGGCTCTTTCTGCACCAAGCCAGCGAGGTCGCGTCCTATGCACACGAGATAAACGCTCTGATGCAGCGCAAAGAGCGTCTCCATCGAGAGCTCGTCGTGCTGCGGGCCGAGGTTGCTCTGTTGGGGTCCCTGTCTCGGCTCCAGGAAACGGGCACAGAATGGGGCTACCAGCTTCCATCCGCTTCCGACCAGCAGCGCATCCTGCGTCTTGAGATGCACACGGTCGCTGCAGCCCCTTCCCTATCTTCTCATGACGACCGCGCACACGACGCAGAGACGCCAAAGCCCGAGTCATCGCCGAATCTGGACGAGGGTCTGTGGCAGACGCTGCGGCACAAAGGAGCAGCGCTCGCCGACGGCTTGTTCGCGCCCTAGCAAGTCTCAGACCACCTGTTGGAGTTAATCACTGTGGATACCGCACAGCCACTGCTACAGAAAAGGCGCCTTGTTTGGCTCGCGGGCGTCTTGGCCACGGCTGGCGTGTTTCTGCTGGTGAGGTTGGCCTGGTGGCAGTTGACCCCGCGCGTTGAGCTGCCCTTTCCGATGGAGTCGCAGCCAGACCGGATGCGTGCAGCCCGCGGAAACATCTTTGACGCCACGGGGCACTTGATTGTGGCCTCGACTCTCGAATACGAGGTGGGCGTGTCGCCCAAGCTGCTCAGCGAGGCGCAGCGCAAGGAGCTGGCCCCGCAGCTGGCCGCCATTCTGGGCCGTGACGTAGCCCAAGTTGCTGACATCCTCGCGCAGCGCGAGGCGGAATATATGCTGCTTGGGCGCAATCTGCCGGCTCACGTTGGCCGTCAGATCGAGGAGCTCGAAGCAGAGGCTTTTTCGATTGAGGTCAGCTTTCGACGCGTGTACCCCGATGGCTCTCTGGCCGCCTCTGTGCTGGGTTTCATCGACGGTGATGAGCAGGGCCAGTATGGCCTGGAGCGCTACTATGACAGGGCGCTTCGTGGAGTGGATGGCCGCTGGTACGGGGTGCGGGATTCATGGGGCGAGCTGATCATGATGTCGGTCAGCGGATACCAGCCCGTGGAGGATGGGGCCGATCTGGTGCTCACGCTCGATCGGAACGTACAGGCTGCGGCTGAGCGCATTCTCCTGGAAGGCATCCAACACAACAAAGCCACCGCAGGCAACGTCCTGGTGTTGGATGCTGACACGGGTGCGGTGCTGGCCATGGCGAATTATCCGACCTATGACCCCGGCCGGTATGGCGAGGTCGAGTCGCTCGAGCATTTCATCAACACGTCGGTGAGCGCCCTGTATGAGCCGGGCTCGGTGCTCAAACCTTTGACCCTGGCGGCAGCCTTGGAGGCCAAGGTCATTCGCGCCACCGACACCTATGATGATCGAGGAGAGATCATCGTGGGCGAGCAGCGTATCATGAACTCTGACCGCAGAGCGCACGGCCTGACCACCATGACCCAGATTTTGGAAAAGTCGCTCAATGTCGGCGCGGCGCATGTGGCCACCTTGCTTGGCCCCACGCGCTTCTATGAGATGATGCGCCGCTTTGGCCTGGGCGAGGCCACGGGCATCGACTTGGCTCTGGAGGTCCCTGGGCTCATGCGCGTTCCGGGGGATTCCACCTGGCACATGTCCGACATGGGGACCAACTCGTTCGGTCAGGGCATCTCGGTGACCCCCATCCAGGTCGCTAGCGCCTATGTGGCCCTCGCCAATGAGGGCATGCTGATGCGGCCCTATCTCGTCTCAGCGTTTCGATCGGCCAAGGGCGAGCAAAGCGTCTCGCCCTTTCCGCTAAGGCAAGCGGTGTCGCCCGAGGTGGCCGAGACCGTGACGGCCATGCTGGTTGAGGCCCTGGAGAAGGGCATGCAACGGGCGGTCGTGCCAGGCTATCGCTTCGCGGGCAAGTCGGGCACGGCGGGCATACCGGACCAGGAAGGCTACCGCACGGACGACATTATCGCCTCCTTCGTGGGCTACGGGCCTATGCCTGATCCGCGCTTTGTCATTCTGGTTCGGTTTGATAGGCCTCGAGAGGGCTACTGGGGCGTCGAAGTGGCCGCTCCAGAGTTCAGCAAGCTGGCGACCTTTCTGGTAGACTATTATGGCATTCCGCCCGGCGCGAGCTGATGGGCCGCCCCAGCACTGGCAAGGGGGTCTGCGTCCCGTGCGAATATGTCGGGGCCGGCTTCCATGACGGGGAAAGCATGTTGACTCTGGCCGATCTGTTGAGCGCGCTTTCATCGAATGTGCCTATCCAGGGCGCGGAGGGCGTCGCGATCCGGGCTGTCTGCATCGATTCGCGTCAGGCAACCAGGGACAGCCTCTTTGTTGCGCTTCGGGGCGAACGCGCTGATGGTCATGACTTTGTCCCGAGCGCCTTCGAGGCTGGGGCCAGCGTGGCTCTGGTGGAGAGGCCGATCGAGGGCGTCACCAGTGTGCACGCTGGTGCACCGCTGTCTGGTGCGCCGTTCGTCTCGCCCGTTGCGGTGGTGGTTCCGGATGCGCTCAGAGCGCTGCAGCGTTTTGCGGCCTTTTGGCGGCTCCAGCACCCCGACGTGCGCGTCGTAGCCGTGACGGGCAGTGTGGGCAAGACCACAGCCAAGGAGGCGATCGCGGCTGTGCTTGCCCAGCGCTATCGCACGCTCAAGAGCGTTGGCAACTATAATAACGAGATTGGCCTCCCGCTGACGCTCATGGAGCTGAGGGAGGACCACCAGCGAGCGGTGCTTGAGATGGGCATGTACGCTCAGGGAGAGATCGCGCAGCTCTGCACGATCGCGCAGCCACAGGTTGGCGTGGTCATGAACGTTGAGCCGGTGCATCTCGAGCGCCTGGGGACGATCGAGCGCATCGCCGAGGCCAAGGCCGAACTCATTGACGCCCTCCCAAGCGCAGGCATAGCGGTGCTCAATGGGGATGACGGTCGTGTGGGGGCCATGGCCTCGCGCACCCGAGCTCGGGTCTTGAGCTTTGGTCTGGAGGGCAACCGTCACGTTTGGGCCGATGAGATCGAAAGCGGCGGGCTTGAGGGCGTGCATTTCCGGGCCCATGTGCGGCAAGATGCGCCACTGGCACTGGCCGGATCGTCTCAGGCGATGCATATACGCATGCTCGGGCGTCATGCGGTCTTGCCCGCACTGGCGGCCACAACCGTCGGCCTGGCGGAGGGCCTGACCTGGAGCGAGGTACAGGCGGGCCTGGATGCGCTCGATTATGGCCTGCGCCTGGTTCCGCGTACAGGCCTGCGCGGCGCACGGCTGCTGGACGATACCTACAACGCCAGCCCAACTTCAACGTGTGCTGCGCTAGATCTGCTGGGCGAACTGCCTGGCCGGCATATCGCGGTCCTGGGGGACATGCTGGAGCTGGGAAGTCAGGAGGCGGCGGGCCATCGTCAGGTTGGCCGGTGCTCTGCGCGGGTGCTCGATATGCTCATCACCGTGGGTCAGCGAGCTCGACTGATCGCCGAAGAAGCTCTTGAGGCCAGGCCTGGCGATCGCTTGGAGGCTGCAGCCGTGCACGCGGTGGCGGACAATCAGAGCGCGATCGTGTTGCTGCAGGAGGCTGTTCGGAAGGGCGACCAGATTCTGATCAAGGGCTCCAGGGGGATGGCCATGGAGGAGATTGTGCAGGCGCTGAAAGGCCAAGCCGATGGCGCCTGAGCTCTTGCTCTCCGGGCTCGTTTTCCTGCTCATGGTGCCCTGGGGCGGTTGGGTGATTCAACAGCTCGTGGCGCGCGGCATCGGCAAACGCATACGGACCGAGGAACCCGACGCTCACCAGGTCAAGTCGGGCACCGCCACCATGGGGGGGCTCTATTTCCTGGTGGGGATGGTCGGAGTCTCGCTGGTGCTAGCCCTCTTGGGGTTCACCGATGCGCTTCTGATCTTGCTCGCCGTGGTCGCCTTTGGGGTATTGGGAGCCTTTGACGACCTCCGAGGCCTCCACGATCGATCAGGGGTGGGCTGGCTGGCGCGCTACAAGTTCTTCTGGCAGTGGGTGCTCGCTCTGGGGGTTGCTATCGTGCTGTACCTGGCCCAAGGGTCACATCCTTTGCGAATACCGATAGTGAACGCCAGTTTTGAGCTCAAGGCGTGGAGCATCCCCCTGCAAGCTCTACTGCTCGTGTTCATGTCGAATGCAGTGAACCTCACCGATGGTCTGGATGGATTGGCTGGCGGCTCGGCCGCCAGTGCCTATGCGGCCCTGGGCATATTGGCCATGGCCACCGGCCAGCGCGGTGTCTCGCTGTTCAGCTTTGGGATGGTGGGCGCTCTGGCGGCCTTCCTATGGTACAATGTGCACCCAGCGAGGGTCTTCATGGGTGACATCGGCGCACAGGCGCTGGGTGCCGGACTGGCCGCGGCGGCGGGTTTGGCCGGCCACTGGCTGCTCTTGCCTCTGATCGGCCTGGTCTTTGTTCTGGAATCGCTTTCGGTCATGCTTCAGGTGAGCTACTTCAAATATACGCGAATCAAGCACGGCGAGGGACGGCGTATCCTGCGTATGTCGCCCTTGCATTACCATTTCGAGTTGGGTGGCTGGTCTGAAACGCAGATCGTGGCACGCTTTTGGATTGTGGCGGCTGTTGTGGCGGCGTTCGGCGTAGCTTTGGGGACGGTGTGATGGCGGTCTCGCCCGCGCATCTCAGATATATCAGGGCGGGCATCGTTGGCGCGGCGCGTGAGGGCACCGCGTTGGCGCGCTATCTGCTGCATTGCGGCGCCGAGGTGACCCTGAGCGACTCCAAGTCCGCAGACGCCCTGGGCGATCGTGTCGCAGAGCTTGCCGGGCTGGACCTGCATTTGGTGCTGGGAAGTAATCCGCCTGAATTGCTCGATGTGGATGTGCTGTTTCTCAGCCCTGGGGTGCCGCCGTACGCCCCCATCGTTCAGCAGGCCAGGGCCAAGGGGGTGCCGATCAGCAGCGAGCCCCGCTTTTTTACCCAAATCTTTCCCGGGCTTGTGGTAGGCATCACTGGATCGGCGGGCAAGACGACCACGGCCGCATTGACGGCCCAGATGTACGCGGCCGGGGGGCGAGACACCTGGCTGGGCGGCAACATTGGCATGCCGCTGTTGGCCCGGCTCATCGATGAACCGCCGCCTGAGGTGGCGGTGATGGAGTTGTCAAGCTTTCAGCTCGAGCTGTTCGCGCCCGAATATCAGGGAGACGCTGTGGAGCGACGCCGATCTATCGCCTCGCGGGCGATCTCTTTGGGAGGTTGGAGCCCATCCATCGCGGCAATCACGAACATCACGCCCAATCATCTCGACCGCCACCCCTCCATGGAGGACTATATTCGGGCCAAGGCGAACATCTTGCGTTTCCAGAGTGAGGGTGATTGGGCGATCTTGAGTGCGGATGATGCCGCAACGCGGGCGTTGGCGGCGCAAACCAGGGCCCGCCCGCTGTTCTTCAGCCTCGAGGAGACCGTTGCAGAAGGTGTCTTTTTGCAGGGTGAGCGGCTCTTGCTACGGCAGGATGGCCGCGAGCGGTTGCTGGTGGATACGGGCAAGATCCGCCTGCGGGGCCGACACAACTGGGCGAATGTGGCGGCAGCGGCCTGTTGCGCTGTGGCTGGGGGCGTCGACCCGTCGGCTGTGCAAGAGGTGGCGGTCAGCTTCACCGGCGTGGCGCATCGTCTCGAACCCGTGCGCGATTGGCGAGGCGTTCTCTTTGTCAATGATTCGATCGCCACGGCTCCAGAGCGCGCCATGGCGGCTCTGTCCTCGTTCTCGGAGCCGTTGGTCCTGTTGGCGGGCGGGCGAGACAAGCACCTGCCGTGGGACGATTGGGCCGACCTCGTGATTCAGCGCGTGCGTGTGGTGATCGCCTTTGGCGAGGCGAGCCCAATCATCGTGGGCGCGCTCGACCAGGCGCGCGAGCGGCACCGTCTGGCCCCCTCGTCCGGCCCGAAGCTGTCGGTGGTCGAGTCTCTCGAGCAGGCGGTCGTTGAGGCGGCCAGCGTGGCACAGACAGGCGATGTGGTGTTGCTATCGCCTGGGGGCACGAGCTTTGATGCGTTTGTGGACTTTGAGGCGCGCGGGGCAAGGTTTCGCGAATTGGTTGGGTTGCTGTAGGGGGGATCATGGCGGTCGTTTCGGGTGCCCACTTCTCGAGAACGGACTGGGGTGTCTTTTTCATCGTGCTCGCCCTGATGATCATTGGGCTGGTGATGGTCTATAGCGCCTCATATGGGTTTGCGCTGTTTGATGGGGGGCAGTACCAAGATCAGCCCACCTATTTCGTGCAGCGGCAGGTGATCTATGCGCTGATCGGCCTCGTGGCGCTGTTCGTGGGTTGGCGCATCGATTATCACTTCTATCGCAAGTATGCTGTCGAGATCCTGGTGCTCACCGTCGTGATCCTGGCTGTGATGGCCGTCCTTGGGCGCTGGGTTCTCTCGGAGAGGCGCTCCATCCAGCCGGCGGAGATCGCCAAGCTGGGCGCTATGGTCTACATCGCGGTTTGGCTTGAGGCCAAGAGCAAGGACATTCAAGACAAAGACATTCGCAATATCACCCTGGGGCTGATCCCCTTTGCCATTTTGCTGGGCATTATCGCGGGCCTGATCGTGGCCCAGCCCGATTATTCCACTGCCGCTCTGCTGATCGTGACGGCGACGGCCATGTTCTTTGTGGCAGGAGCGGATATCAAGCAACTGCTGATTGGATTTCTCTTTGGCGGCATCGCGCTTGTGGGTGTGGCTCTGGTCGTGAACTATCGTTTCGAGCGGGTGGACACATGGCTGAGCGGCCCCTTTGAGGATGCCTTCGGCAAGGGCTATCAGACTGTGCAGTCCGTACTAGGCCTCGTCAAGGGGGGCTGGTTCGGCAGCGGTCTGGGACAGAGCCAGCAAAAGTTCACCGTCTTCGCACCGCATACGGATTGTATTTTCGCCATCATTGCCGAGGAACTCGGTTTCGTGGGCGCAAGCGTGGTGATGTTGATCTACGGGCTCTGGACGTGGCGCGGGCTGCGTGTCGCGCGCTATGCCCCAGACACTTTTGGGTCGCTCTTGGCGGTCGGCATCGTGGGCTGGGTCACGTTTCAGGCCGCGTTGCACATCGGGGTCATCACCGCGTCTACGCCCTTTACCGGGACGGTACTGCCCTTTATCAGCTATGGCGGCTCCTCCCTGGTAAGTTGTCTTGCATCGGTGGGCATCCTGTTGAACATATCGCGGAGCAGCCGCTTGCCGGGGCCGCACGCCGGGGGCGGGGGAAGTGAGTTCAGGTGAGGCTTTTGGCCACGGGCGGGGGCACTGGAGGACACGTCTACCCGGCGCTGTCGATCATAGAGGCTCTGCTCGATGACGAGTCGATCGCCCATCCGACCCAGGTTGGGGACGTGCTCTGGGTGGGCGCCCCAAACAGCGTGGAGGAAGGTATCGTCCAGCGGGCCGGCCTGGCCTTCTGGCCAGTGTCGACGGGCGCATTGCGGGGGGCGAATCCCCTGAAAGGGCTCATCCATCTCGGTCGGATCCTTCTTGGCACTGCCCAGGCCTGCCGCCTGATGCGGCGCTTTCGGCCGGATGCGATCCTGGCTACGGGCGGCTATGTGTCGGTTCCGGCGGTGGTAGCCGGATGGTTTAGGGGTTGTCCGGCGCTGATCTATCTGCCCGATATGGAGCCCGGACTCGCGGTCAGGTTGCTGTCGCATATAGCCAAGCGGGTTGCGGTATCATTCGAGTCGGTGGCAGCTCACTTTCAGGCGTCGAAGGTGCTCGTAAGTGGCTATCCCGTGCGGCAAGCCTTGTTCACGACCGATGTCAAGGCAGCCAAGGGAACGTTCGGTCTGTCGGAAGGAGTTCCGCTTCTTCTGGTGTTGGGCGGCAGTCGGGGAGCGCATTCGATCAATGCAGCCGTCCAGGCCCATCTGGGTGAGTTATTGGAGATGGCGCAGGTGATACATCTCTGCGGTCAGGCGGACTATGAGGCCTTGGCGGCTGTGGCCCGGGATCTGCCCGAGGAACAGGAAGCACGCTATCATCCGTACCCTTACCTGCATGAGGAGATGCCCGCCGCGTTGGTCGCGGCCGATCTGGTGCTGGCGCGGGCGGGAGCGGCCACCCTGGGCGAGTTTCCTGCCGCTGGCCTGCCGGCGATCCTGGTGCCTTATCCTTATGCAGGGCAACATCAGCAGATCAATGCCGCGTATCTGGTGGAGCGAGGGGCGGCGGTCAGCGTGCCGGATGGTGAGCTGATGGATCGGATCGTGGCCGTCGTCCAAGAGCTGTTGACCTCGGAGGGGCGTCTGGCTCAGATGAGCGCCGCAGCTCGATCGCTATCCAGGCCCGATGCGGCGCCTGTGATCGCCGCCCAACTCGTCTCTCTCGCCGAGGATGGCGCTCATGGATAGCCGTACCTTTGTCGGCTCCTTTCTGGGGGTCTTTGCCCTGATCGGTGGGCGGCGCGGGGTCCACCGCGAGGTTCTGGCGCTGATGGGTATTCTGTTGGCCATCGTGGTATCGTCCACGCTGGCCGAGGCAGTACAGCCTCAGGTGAATCGGCTCTATCGTTATGGGCGGGCTGGCATCAACATTGTGCTGGGTGCGGATGATCCCGGCGCTGAATTCGTCAAGGCCAGCGAAGCTCCGGACCTGGTTGCAGCGGACGATCTGCCCAAGCTGCATTTGGCCGTCTTTGGTCTCATCACGCTTTTCTTCTATGTGCTCGGGGAGGTGCGCATGGCCGCCCCCAAGGCGATTGTCCCAAGGGTGTTAGGCCTGTTTGTGGGGGCGGTCAATGGATATGCCATTGCGAGCTATCTGCTGCCGATCCTGTTTGTGAAGAACGTCTCCGTCAAAGTGCCAGCCATTGAGGCGCAGAGATTGCTTTCAGAGGGCGAGACTGTGGCTCAGGTGCTCTTTTTCTTTGTATTCGTGTTGATCGCCTTTGGGTTGTATACCGCTTCGGGAGCGAAAAAGGGGGGCTGATGGGATCGCTCTTGCGTCTGTGCCAGCCTGGCTGGCCAAAGGAGGATCTTTGGCGCCCATAGAGGTCTTTTTTGGGGCCCTCGTTTTGCTCTTTACCTTCATCGGTCTCGTTCGAGGATTCCTTAAGGAACTGGGCGTGACGACGGTGATCATGTTTCTGCTCTTCTTCCTGAGTCAGTTCGAGACACGACTTGGGAGTGGACTGGAGAAGGCAGCCAGCTTGAGCGCCAAGTTTGTATCGGTCCCCAGCAAGGAGCTTTTCCAGTGCTGGTTCTTTGTTTTGGTGATTAGCGGTACGGCTTTTATCTCGTATCAGGGTGAAACCCTGGCCTTTGGAGGGCAGCCGCCGGGCGGGTATCAGGGCGTGCTGCTGGGGCTCATGACGGGCACGCTCAATGGGTATCTCATCATGGGGTCCATCTGGTTCTATATGGACAAGTTCGGCTATCCGATCGTGTGGCTCGGCTTCTCCCAGGAGAAGCTATCCGGCTTTGCCAAGACGCTGGTCGAGCTCTTGCCGATCTCTTTCCTGGGTCAGGAAGTGCTGCTTGGGCAGAGCCTGCTATTATACCTTAGTGGCCTGCTTTTGCTGGCTAGGGTCATTCGATGAGCGGAAGTTGATCCGTGGAGCTTGAGGTGGCAGAGACGGCGATCTTGCAGAGGCACAGTCAGGCCCTACCTGAGAGGATCCACCTGGTGGGCATTGGCGGAGTGGGGCTTTCCGCCATCGCTCGCGTGCTGGTGATGCGTGGCCATCGGGTGACGGGCTCAGACCTGCGTGCTTCGCCCATCACCGAGGAGTTGGCACGATTGGGGGTGGGTGTTTCTGTGGGGCATGCCTCGGCACAAGTGGCCGATGCTCAACTTGTGATCATCTCATCGGCCATCCCAGAGGGCAATGTCGAGGTCCAGGCCGCACGAGCGGCTGGCATCCCGGTGCTCAAGCGGCGCGACATGCTGGGGACCTTGATGCTGGGGCAGCGCGTCCTGGCCGTCGCGGGCACCCACGGCAAGACGACCACGTCTGCCATGCTGAGCGTGATCCTGGATGGGCTTGGGCGCGATCCATCCTTCATCGTCGGAGGGCTCATCCAAGATCTGGGCACCAACGCGCGCGCCGGGCACGGGGATGATTTTGTGATTGAGGCAGACGAGTACGACTATGCTTTCTACGGTCTCGATCCTGACGTGGCCGTGATCACCAATGTGGAGATGGATCATCCGGACTGCTTTGCGGACATCGCCGCGGTGCGCAAGGCCTTTGGTGGCTTTGTGCGTAAGATCAAGCCGGGCGGCTCTCTCGTGGCCTGTGCGGATAGCCCGCAGTTGATGCGTGCCCTGGATGCTCAGCCCTGGCTCGGGTCGAGGCTCGAGACATGGACCTATGGCCTGGGCGACCAGGCTCGCTATCGAGTCGGACCCGTAACAGTCAACGACCGTGGGGGGATCGATTTCGTCGTGTTCGAGGGGCAGTTGCCTTGGGTGACGTGCTCGCTGGGCATCGCCGGGGTGCACAATGCGCTCAATGCCACAGCCGCCTTGATCGTGGCGGATCGCTGCGGGCTCGAACGACAGGCTGCAGCCCAAGCGCTGCGGGATTTCCGAGGGGCACGGCGTCGCTTTGAGATCAAAGGCCAGGCCGGGGGCATTGTGGTCGTGGACGATTATGCACATCATCCTACCGAGATCCGAGCGACTCTGGCGGCGGCGCGACAGCGCTATCCGCACCGATCGATCTGGGCGGTGTTTCAGCCCCACACATTCAGTCGCACGAGCGCGTTGCTTGAGGAGTTCGCGGCCTGTTTCCCTCAGGCCGACCGTGTGGTGGTCACAGACATATTCAAGGCGCGTCCCAAAGAAAAAGAGACCGTGAGCGCCCAGGACCTGGTGCAGCGCGCCCGACATCCCGATATCCGGCATATCGCGACCTACGATGAGATCGTAGCCTACCTGCTCGATCATTTGCAGGCGGGCGACTTGCTCGTGACCCTTGGTGCAGGCGATGGCTATCTCATCGGCGAGAGAGTCCTGCAGCGACTCGGGGAGCGTGGATCACCATGAGCGGCCGAGACTCAGGCCAAGCTGACATGCACACATCTTCTCGGGATGGCGCGGGCGCATCCTATGGTGGCCTGGGTCTAGAGGCCCTGTGTGCTACCCTCTCGGCAGAGGGCTATGGCGACCGAATCCGGCGGGACGAATCTGTGGCCTCTCACACCTCATTTGAGATCGGGGGGCCGGCCGACCTTCTCCTGGTTGCAGAGGAGCTTCCCGAGCTCGTGCGCTGGCTGGGGTTAGCGCGCTCCCATGGCGTGCCCTGCCTGGTGATCGGCGGCGGCACCAATATCCTGGTGGCCGATGCTGGCGTGCGCGGAGCGGTGATCGTGAATAGCTGCCAAAGCTGGTGCGTGAGCCAGGAGGGCCTGCTGATCGCAGAGAGCGGCGCCAAGCTGGCCGATTTGGCGCAGAGGAGCATCTTGCAGGGGTGGGGAGGGCTCGAGTGGGCCGTGGGCGTTCCGGGCACCTTGGGCGGTGCGATTGTGGGCAACGCTGGGGCTTACGGTGGGTGTATGGCCGACAGTGTCCGCTGGGTGCGATGGCTCCTGCCCGATGGGCGTCTCGATCAAGTTAGCGTCGAGGCGCTCGAGTACGGCTATCGCACCAGCGTCCTCAAGCGCGAAACCCGCCGTGAACAGAGGCCCGTTGTGTTGGAGGCGGCCCTGCAACTCCGGTCGGAGGATGTCGCTGAGCTCCAGCGACGAGCGGCCGACATCACGAACATGCGCAACGAGAAAACGCCTCGTGGACGCTCAGCGGGCAGCATCTTTAAGCGTACGATGCAGTATCCTGCGGGATTCCTGATTGAGCAGGCTGGCCTGAAAGGGGTCTCTGTTGGAGGCGCCACGGTGTCGCGCAAGCACGCCAACTTTGTGCTCAACACAGGGACGGCCTCAGCCAGCGACGTGAAACGTCTCATAGAGAGAATCCAGAGACAAGTGTGGGAGGCATTCGGACAGCGCCTTGAGCCGGAGATCGAACTCGTGGGCGACTGGCCGGACCTCGCCGGGGTGGCTGAGGGTCTGGCAGACACTACGATGGAACGCCCATCCTGAACCATGTGAGGCATAGCGTAGATTGAGCATGAGGATGAGCCACAATGCCTGAGAGCAAGCGACGTGTCGCCGTGCTATTCGGAGGCCAATCGGGCGAGCATCAGGTCTCCCTGGCTTCGGCCCGGTCGATCATGGGCGCGATGGACCGAGACAAATACGAGATTGTCCCGATCGGCATCACCCCCTCGGGACGCTGGCTCCTAAAGGGTGATCCGATGGCGCAATTGAGCGCAGGTGAAGAGGTTGCGTCTGCAGAGACTGGGGCCATCATGGTGGCTGGGGAACGCGAACTGGTGCCCGGCACGTCCAGGGCTCGCTTTCCAGAGGTCGATGTGGTCTTTCCTGTGTTGCATGGGACCTATGGCGAAGATGGGACGGTTCAGGGGCTGTTGGAGTTGGCGGATCTTCCGTACGTGGGCGCCGGGGTGCTTGGGTCGGCCCTCGGCCTAGACAAAGTCGCGCAGAAGGCCGTCCTTGCCTCCCATGGTCTGCCCATTGTGGCGTATGAGGCCATCTTGCGATCGCATTGGCGTCGCGCGTCGGATGAGATCATCGAGCGCATTGAGGAGCGCTTTATCTACCCGGTGTTTGTGAAACCCGCCAACCTGGGATCGAGCGTCGGCGTCTCCAAGGCCCATGACCGTGCCGAGCTCCGCCGCGGGCTCGATCTGGCGGCGCGCTTTGATCGTAGGCTTCTGGTCGAGGCAGGCATCAACGCTCGCGAGATCGAGTGTAGCGTGCTCGGCAATGACGATCCGGTGGCTTCTGTGCTTGGAGAGGTCGTGCCCAGCAACGAGTTCTACGATTATCGCGCCAAATACGTCGATGATGCGTCCGAGCTCCACATTCCAGCCAAGCTGCCCGAGGAGACGGCGCGCACGATCCAGCAACTGGCCGTACAGGCCTTCCGAGCGATCGACTGCGCTGGCATGGCGCGGGCAGATTTCTTTCTCTGTCGAGATACGGGCCAGGTGTATGTGAACGAGCTCAACACGATTCCGGGCTTTACATCGATCAGCATGTATCCCAAGCTGTGGGCGGCGAGTGGGTTGCCCTATCCGGATCTGATCGATCGCCTGATCGAGCTGGCGATCGAACGCCATGCCGAAAAGCACGCGTCTGAGACCACTTACCAATTCGATCACTAGAGCTAGGTAACGACGATGGCTCGCAGATCAAGCGTACGGCCCAAACGACGCAGTCGCTCGCGGTCCCGATTGGGGACCTATGCGACTGACATGCCAGTGGTTACGCCGAGTGCTCGGGCGACGACACGGGTCGCGACGAACTGGGCCAAGATCCCGGCGATAGTCCTGCTCCTGGCGAGCCTGACGCTGATATTCCGCCTGTTCACCAGCGCCAGCTTTCTTGTGACCCGGGTTTCGGTCGGCGGCACGACGTTGGTGTCGTCTGCAGAGGTCGAGCGCGTGGCGGATGTGGAGTTTCAGAATATCTTTCAGCTGAATACGGACGCCCTCGAGGCACGCTTACGCAAGGAGTTTGGCTGCATCGATCAGGTATCGGTGATTTGCCGACTTCCCAATCAGGTTCACATCACAGTGCGCGAGCACGAGGCGCTGGTGGTTTGGGAGAGTATCAGCGGGATGTGGTGGCTCGATAGCCAGGGCCAAGTGCTGGGCAAAGCGCATGATCCTGGCGAAACGGCGATCATCCACGATCGCCAGGGGCTTGTATCCGATCCCGAAGACTATATCGTGGGGGTCGCTTGGGACATGGTGTCTGGCCTGATCAGAGCCCTGCCGGCTGCCAAGGACTTTGAATATACGCAGGCCCATGGCCTGGTTCTCTCGGTGACGGCGGCTGGCTGGCCGGTCTATTTGGGCCACGAGGGCCGCGCTGAGACCAAGGTCATGCTCATGCAGGAGTTGGTCGATCGACTGACCCGCGACGGGGTTGACGTAATGTATATCGACCTTCGGGATGAAAAACACCCGACCTACAAAGCTCGCTAGACGCGGATAGGGGAGCAAGCTGGTGGAGCAGACCATCGTCGCTATTGATGTCGGAACAAGCAAGGTTTGCACACTGGTGGCCCAGATCGGCGACAGCGATGCGCTGACCATCACAGGGGTGGGTGTGGCACCCTCACGGGGTGTTCGCAAGGGCGTGATTGCGGATGTGGATGCTGTCTGTGAGGCGATCCGGGAATCGGCGGACAAAGCAGAGCGGGTGTCGGGCCATGCGATCTCTGAAGCCTATGTGGGCTTGGGAGGCAGCCACATATCCTCCCAGAACAACCGTGGCGTGGTCGCCATTGGGCGAGGCGATCGGCCGATCGATCGGGATGACGTCGAGCGAGTGATCGAAGCGGCCCAGGCTATCGTGCTCACTCACAACCGAAGGATCGTGCATGCCATTCCGCGCGAGTTCACCGTGGATCACCAGGATAGCATCAGGAACCCGTTGGGCCTGATGGGCTATCGGCTGGATGTGGAGGCCCACATCGTCACAGCGGCCGACACCTCGGTGCAGAATCTCGTTCGCTGCATTCAAGCGCGAGGCATCCAAGTGGCTGATCTGCTGGTGCAGCCATTGGCCTCGGCCGAGGCGGTGCTCACGGAAGATGAGAAGAGCCTAGGGGTCGCCCTGGTCGACATGGGCGGGGGCACCACGGATCTGTCGGTGTTTATGGACGGCAGTCCCTGGGAGACGGTCGTGTTTCCTGTCGGCGGCAACCACGTCACCCATGATGTGGCAGTCGCTTTGCGCACGCCCTGGTCTACCGCAGAGGACGCCAAGACTCGCTATGCTCAGATAGCGCCGTCTATGGCCACAGGAGAGATCATCGAGATCGCAACCTTTGGCGGGAACAGCTTGCACAGTATCCCGCGGCAGGAACTGTGTGATATTGCCACGGCACGGGTCGACGAGATCATCGACATGATCGGGCGGGAGCTTAGCCGATCAGGATTCGACAAGCTGCTGCCAGCCGGTCTGGTCTTTACCGGCGGGGCAGCGCGGTTGCGAGGTTTGTGTGATTTCGCCGAGCGCAAGCTCGGCCTGCCAGCGCGCATGGGAGCGCCGCATGATCTGCATGGCTTGGTCGAGGCGATCAGCAGCCCGGCCTATGCCGCAAGCGTGGGACTGCTCCTCTGGGGGATGAAACAAGAGCGATATGCCAAATCCCCCGGCAGGGATCGAGCCGATATGTCTCTGCTTGAGAGGATAAGAGGGTTGTTGCGATTATTGTTGCCACACACAGAGTGAAAAAGGAGCTGCGAGCATGGACGAGTTCACAGGGCTGGGTACGAATGCACAGATCAAAGTGGTAGGGATCGGCGGTGGCGGCTCGAACGCCGTGGATCGCATGATCGATGTAGGCGTTCAGGGCGTCGAATTTGTCGCTCTGAACACCGATGCGCAGGCTTTGGCGCATTCGTCTGCGCCCGTGCGCATGCGCATTGGGGACAAGATCACCCGTGGGTTGGGCTCGGGCGGTGATCCGAGCATCGGCGAAAAGGCTGCACAAGAGTCCGTTGAGGAGATCGCAGAGCTGTTGCGTGGCGCCGATATGATCTTTGTGACCGCCGGCATGGGGGGCGGCACCGGCAGCGGGGGAGCGCCCATCGTGGCCGAGAGAGCCCGTTCGCTGGGGGCGCTGACCGTGGCTGTTGTCACCCGTCCCTTTAGCTTTGAGGGCTCACGCCGCGCCAAAATCGCCACCGACGCCATCGAGCGTCTGCGCTCTCATGTGGATACGCTCATTGTGATCCCCAATGATCGCTTGCTCCAGGTCGTCGATCCCAAGGCCTCGGTGAGAGATGCCTTTCTCTCGGCGGATGACCTCTTGCGCCAGGGAATCCAGGGCATCTCGGAACTCATCGTCGGGACGGGGCTGGTCAATGTTGACTTTAACGACGTTCGGTCTATCATGGGCAATGGTGGCTCGGCGCTGATGTCGATCGGCTATGGCCAGGGCGAGACCCGCTCCACCGATGCAGCCATGCAGGCCATCAACAGCAAGTTGCTGGATGTCAGCATCGACGGGGCCAAGGGCGTGTTGTTCAACATCAAGGGCAGCTCGGACATGACGCTCTTTGAGGTGCACGAGGCCGCCGAGCTGATTCGCCAGATGGTCGATCCTGAAGCGAATATCATCTTTGGCGCTGCCATCGACGACGGTCTCGACGATCAGGTCCAGATCACCGTCATTGCCACGGGGTTCGATGGACAGGCGAGAGGGGCCGCCGGCGCGCGCCCTGCCATCGCGATCCCGAAACCGATGGCCGGCAAGACGATCGAGTTCCCCATTAGGAACTTTGACAAAGAGGATCTGGACATACCCTCTTTCCTGCGCAAGGGAATACCCAGATCCTAAAGGGGCACGGGTATGAAATGTCCATTCTGCGGCTCGTCCGACTCGCGGGTGATCGACACGCGCGAGGTGGGCGATGGCATCCGTCGTCGCCGACAATGCCAGAGTTGTGACCAGCGGTTCACCACGTATGAGCGGGTCGCCGGGGTCAATCTCGTTGTGGAGAAACGCGATGGTCGTCGCGAGCCCTTTGATCGTCAGAAGCTATTCGAGGGCATTCGCGTGGCCTGCGCCAAGCGCCCGATCTCGATCGATGAAGTGGAACACCTGGTGTCCAGCATCGAGTCTGCGCTCTATGGCCTGGGCAGATCCGAGGTGCCAAGCCGTGTGATCGGCGAGATGGTCATGGAGCGTCTCAAGGACCTGGATGCGGTCGCCTATGTGCGCTTTGCCTCAGTCTATCGATCCTTTGCCGATCTTGAGACGCTCAAGCGCGAAGTGGATACCATGATCGAGGATTCCAGCGAGCGAACATAGGTCACGGTTAGCCCTATCCTGGCCGTCCATGACGGCCCTTGACTCACTGGAAGAACGTGTGCAGCACAGCTGCATCGAAACAACCCGTCACAAGCGGGCACGCCTCTTCAGAGGGATCAGAGAAGAGGCGTGCCCGCTCGTTCTTTTGTGCAGTCCATCTATGGGCAAGTGATCAAGACCAACCACCCAACGCCTGCTCGATCGCCTCGCCCAGAAGCTCCAGAAATCGGTCAAAGGGTGTCTGCTGATAGCTCAGCAGGGCCTGCGACTCGGCGGTGTCATACCAGTCAAAGGTGCCAGGCCGATCGAGGTAGCGCCCGTCATCCGGATCCAACCCCATCACGGCGTTGAACTGCCCGACATAGGAGTGTCCCAACATGCGCCATGTGGGTCCTCCGGCGATATTCAGCGTCTTGTTCCAGACTTGTTGACTGCCCACGCAAGCGATAAGGGCGGTCACCACATCCTCTCGGCAAACGAACTCGATGCGTTGCTGAGCGGCAAAAGGCCAGACGGCTGGCGGCTCGAGGAACTCGGGCACCGAGACGCCGGCAATCCTGAGAATGGTGTGTTGGACGCCCCGCTTTCGAATGGCTTCCTCGGCTCTTGCCTTGCTTTCCCCATAGAGATCGACCGGGCAGGGTTGCGCCGTCACGGCCACGGGCGGCTCGCGCGGCGAGGTATCGCCGTACACGCACACCGAGGAGCTGAAGACAAGATGCGCCTCTGGGCTGGATCGGCCCAGAGCCTCAAGCAGTCGCTTGGTGCCCACGAGGTTGATCGACATTGTGCGCTGGCGGTCGCACTCGCTGCCGGGCGGCAGCAGGGCTGCAAGGTGGATCACCGTGTCCACGCCGGCTACCGCGCGAGCCAGGAGCGTCACGTCCTCGATGGAGCCCCTGTAGATCTCTACCTCGGGCCTGTCGTCGAACGCGGTGAAATCGCACGTGGGCAGATCGAGGATGCGCACACGATGGCCCGAGGCTGCGAGTTGGAGCACCACCTGTCGCCCCATGCTCCCGGCCCCGCCGGTGACCAGAACAGTGTTCATCGCAGTGCCCCCGCTCTATGTGATGGCCATGCCCTGCATGGCGGAGCGGCTGTCCAGGGCTCGCACGGCCTTTTCCAAGGCCGAAAGCGCCGCACCGACCGCTGCGACCTGGCCGTCCGAATCTGGCTGCAGCTCTTGGACGGCCTGCTCCAGCTTTTGCGCCTCGGCGACGCAGCGCGCCGCAAAGGGAAGACAGAGCTTGCTCCGCACAAAGAATCTGTCCTTGAGGCCCTCCAGCGTCGCTTCCGTGCCTTCCACTCGAGCGATCGTCTCGCTGATCCAGCCCTGGTCCGACTCGACGAGCGCGCTCAGATCTTCTTTGGCCGATCGACACAGGGCCAGCGCGGTCTCTACATGTGCCTGTCCATCAGACATGTTCGGCTCCTTTCACTCAGCAAGAGGCGGCGGCTCAGTCCATGTGGCTGACGCGCTCCAGGTCGATGACCGTCTCCCGAAGGAACCCATGCCCAGCATGGCGCTCCCGAGGGAACGGATCATCCTTGGCATAGATATGGGCATACTTCTCGAGCGGCATGCGCACGTCTGGGAACTGCCAGAGGCGTCCGTCCTTCAGAGGCTCCACGTCGACCAGCTCGTATTCCTTGCTGCCCAGGCCATTGATCGCGCCGGTCTCGATCTGGATCTCCTCGCTGATGCCCGAGTGGTGCACTGCGGAAGCGGCCGTGAACTTTTTGTCTCCGGGGTCGCCGGCGCCATAGTCCTCGGCAGCCGATCCAGGGATCCCCGGTGCCTGGCGGGCCTGATCGACACACGCCTTGTCCAGGGCCACAGGGTCGGTGCCCGCGAACACGCCCAGATGGGGCACGATGGGCATATCCGCAAAGCTGACGCAATCGCAGCCCGGCGAGATGTCGATGGCCATGTTGATAAAGCCGACCCGCTCGCGCCCAACGGCCTTGACCGCGCCGAGGCAGCCGTCAGCGATGGCCGCGTTGGTCGCCTTGAGGGTGATCTCGGGCACGTCGGTGACGCCGCACCAGCGGTTGGCGCCAAAGTGCGCCAGACAGCCCGTGCAACGCTCCCGGTCCCATTCGATGCTGTCCTCTGTGACGTGGAACAGGCCGTAGGGGCAGACGCTCTCGCAAATCTCCCATTGGGCACAGCCGTTGCGCCCCTTGCAGCGCTCGGGATGAAAGTCGGTGGCGGCGCCGAGGCCGTAGGTCGGATGCCCGCCCAGGTGCACGTTGTGCTTGCCGCGCTTGGATTGGGCGCCGATGCCCAGATTCTTGATCGACCCACCGATCACACCCAGCCCATGCCCCTTGAAGTGGGTCAGGACGATCAGCACATCGGCAAGCGCGATCGCCTTGGCGATGTAGGCCTCCTTGAGGATGTACCCTTCGGGCAG
>JAFGLK010000065.1 GCA_016928125.1 Anaerolineae bacterium | reverse complement strand
GGCCAACATTGTCCGTAATGGGCATTTGGGGTAAACTAAGGCTCTGCAAATCCATGAGAGAGGACTAGGGTACGGTGCTTTCATCCAGACGCTGGCCTATCGCTCTGTTCATCCTTGTTTTGATAGTTGGCTGTGGCCAGGCTGCTCCCTTGGCTGGCCAGGAGGACACCGCAACCGATCTGGCGCCGGTCCTGGCGCGGACGGAAGTGATCTCTGAGGGCAAATTGGTGCCCAAGGGGTCAGCGCAACTCGCCTTTGTGACGGGTGGTTTGGTCACGGCCTCGCTTGTTGATGAGGGCGATGAGGCGGCTGCCGGCCAGGTTCTGGCCCGGCTAGATGACGATGCACAACGCGCCGCGATCGCGCAGGCGGAGGCGGCGGTCGCCGTCGCCCAGGCCGAGCTGGCGCGCGTTAAGGCCGGGCCACGGCCCGAGGACGTCGCCGCAGCCGAGACGGGGGTCGCTCTGGCCGAGGCCAATCTGTCGGTGTCCAGGCGTCAGGTGGAGAGTGCCAAGTCGGCCATCACACTGGCCGAGGGGCAGATCGCCCAGGCGCAGGCCAACCTTTCCGACCTGTGGGCCGGGGCGACAGAGCCGGAGCTGGAGATTGCCCGTCGCAAGGTGGCGCTGGCCCGCAACGATCTCTGGGCCGCGCAGGCCGTACGCGATGGCGTAGCTGGTGCAAAAGATCGCGGGCAGGCCCAGGATTATGATGTGGATCAGGCTGAGGCGGCCGTGGGCTCTGCCTACGAGGCCTGGGAAATCGCCCAGCAAGATTTGGCCCGGATTGAGGCGGGAGCGCGCCCGGGGGCCCTGGCCGCCGCCCGGGCAGGCCTGGAGATCGCGGAGGCGCAGAAAGCCCAAGCCGAGCGCCAGCTGGCCGTAGCTGAAGAGCAGGTCGGCGTCGCGCAGGCCTCCGTGGCCCAGGCCGAGGCCCAGGTCACGCTCGCTCAGGCGTCGGCACGGCAGCAGGATGTGGAGCGCGCCGAGGCGGCCGTGGCCCAGGCCGAGGCGGCTCTACAGGCTGCCCGGGTGCCTCTGACCCAGACCGAGCTGATTGCCCCATTTGCCGGAACCGTGGCCTCGCTCGATGCCGAGGTGGGCGAACAAGTCGGCCCCGGCCAAACCGTGGTACAGCTGGCCGATTTCACCCCATGGTATGTGGAGACCGATGATCTCACCGAGATCGAGGTCGTCCGTGTGCAGGTCGGCCAGGCGGTGACCCTGGTGCCCGACGCGCTGCCCGATCTGGAGCTGCAGGGCGTGGTCGAGTCGATTCGACAGATCTCTGAGATCAAGCGCGGCGACACGACCTACACAGTGCGCATTCGGGTCGAGGGCGAGGCCGATCCCCGCCTGCGCTGGGGAATGACGATCCTGGCGACCTTCGAATAGCGTTATCTGGCCTCAAGCCCAAGGGGGATCCGCACATCACCATGCGGATCCCCCTTGGCGTTCAGAGCGCATGGGTGTTGCGCAGGATGAACTGGTCCTGCTCAAAGCGTGACAGGCTGGTAAAGTACACGCTCCAGCCCGTCACCCGGATCTGCAGCGTGGCGTAGCGCTCGGGATGCCGCTGGGCCGCGCGCAAGGTCTTGACGTCAAAGATATTGAACTGGATCGCATAGCCGCCCTGCGCCAGGAAGGTCTTGATCAGCTGCACAAAGGCCTCGAGCCCGTGCTCGCCGCTCACGGCCGTGGGGTGCAGGGTGATGTCCAGCACAGAGCCATTGGGTGTCGAGGTAAAGTCGAGCTTGGTGACCGAGTCAATGTGCCCCGTCACGCCCGCCTTGTCGCGGCCAGGCATGGCGCCCACGTTCGGCGCCAAGGTCTCGCCCGCTTTGCGGCCATCCGGGAGCGCCCCGGTGACCCGGCCCGCCGTCCACTGAAACACCAGCGAGAAGAGCGCCGCCTGGCAATCGCCGCCCCGCGTGTTATGCAGGCTGTGCACCTTGGCGCAGTAATGGTCCGCCACAGCGCGGGCCAGCGCATCCACCGCGGGATCGCCGTTGCCCCACTTGGGTACGCGCTTGAGCAGGTACAGGCGCATCGGCTCGCGGCCCTCGAAGTCCGAGTCGATCGCCTCCAGAAGCTCCGCCATGGTGTAGCGGCCCTGGTCGTAGATTGTCTGCTTCACGGCGAGAAGCGAATCGGCCAGGTTGGCCAGCGCCGCGCCCACGGCGCCGGTCGAGTTGTAGTGAGGCCCGCCCTGGCCGATGTCCTTTCCGCGCTCAAGGCAATCGGAGATAGTGCCCGCGATGAGAGGCGCCGGGTTGATCGCCATCCAATAGCCTTCGTGGGCGCGGATGGCGTCCACAGTGCGGGTGAGCAGGTAGTCGAGCTGAGTCAGCGTGGCGGCGTAGAGCGCGTCGAAATCGCCGAAAGTGCGTGGATCGCCGGTGCGTGGGCCAACCTGCAGACCGCTCAACGGATCGCGGCCATCGTGCAGGGCATACTCGATGGCCTTGGCCAGGTTGAGGGTCAGGTTCATCGTGCAGCCGGCCTCTTTGCCGTCCACGGCTGGTTCGTAGCATCCGATGGGCAGGTAGGTGCGCGCGTCCTCAATCGGCTTGCCCCGTTTGACCAACGCTCCCACCGCCACAGCGTCGTTCATCAATACAAACGAGTTGTGGCCCTTGCGGATCAGGTCGGCCACGCGCCGATACAGCCGATCCGAGTGCTCGGGCAGAAAACGCACCGAGAGCTTGGGATCGGGCGTGTTCATCTCCTCGTAGGCTTCCAGGGCGACGTAGGTTAGCTCGTTCTCGATGAGGTGACCTTGGGCATCCTGCCCGGCAAAGCAGAAATTCTTGCCGTTCTCTCTGCCACGTGTGCGTGAGTAAAACTTGTACCACAGGAACTGGAGCAATTCCTTGGCCTGCCCGCGCGTCAGCCGGCCCGCCTGAATGTCCGCAGCATAGTAAGGATACCAGACCCGATCGAAATGCCCCATGGAGCGCACCAGCTCGCCTTCCATCTCGATCAGCTCGTGCATGGTGAAGCTGAACTGAAGCGCCTCGTGGAACGTGCGTGGGGCATGCGCAGGCACTCGTCGACAGACATGCGACAGGATACGCAGCCTCTCCTCGTGCTCGGGATGGTCAGCGATCATGCGCTCGGCCAGGGCGGCAAAGCGCTCGGCCAGTTGGCAACTGGCCTCGTAGACGATCTCGATGGCCTCGTAGAATGCAAGCTGATCCGGGGTGACTTGATCCCCAAGGGCCTCACGGTAGCTCCTCGCCTGTGCGAGGAGCCCCTGCAACCCGCCCGCAAACATGTTCTCCCAGCCAGGCGAGATGTGCCCTGTGTCCAGCGTGGCGTTGGCGATGCCGATCTCGCGCGCCAGGCGGAACCAGTCGGCGTCCTCCGCCAGAGCGCCCACCTTGAGTTCGTCGTACCAGCGCTCGCGCACCTGCCACAGCAGGCGCCCGTGATTCAGCTTGCTGGGGAACCAGTCCCAGGGCTCTAGCGCGATCTGTCCCTGCGTCACCAGGATGCGATAGACATGGGCCTTTTGAAGGATGCGCGGTTCGTGCGCGTGCTCCTTGAGATAGCGCCACACCAGGCGACGTAGTTCATCCAGAGGCAGGCCGCTGCTCTCGTCCCAGGCGATGTTCTCGTACTGGTCGTAGAGCTGGTCCTTGACCAGGTCAAAGTTGCCCCACGTTGCCGTCGCAGTCTGAGCCTCTATCGCTGCTGTCATCGGGATGCCTCCCAGGAAATCGCGAGGGTCACGCGTCAGAGCGCGCTCATCACATGGCGGGATACCCGCTGGCGACTCCTTCGTCCACAGAGCCAACTGGCCTGTGGGGACGCAGTTCGAGCGCCTTCTGCAGAAACGTTTACGTCAAGTGGCTTCATACCGAGCTGAGGCTCGGCGCTCCCTGGTCATCAGCCACAGCCCACAACCCTCAGCTCACCCAGGGCCCGGCTTCCAGGACACGGGCCAACTGGCGCAGGTGATCCTTCTCCTGGTCGATGATGGCCGTCAGCGTCTCTTGCTGCGCCTCAGGCACCATGTCGCGCAAGTCGTAGAAAAAGAGCAAGGTATCCTTCTCGAACGCCATGGCCGCCTTCAGGGCGGCTGTCTCGTCGGCGGCCTGCTTGGCGAGCTCGAGGCCCTTGTCGGGGCCCCCGACCAGGGCGTCGGCCAAAGCCGCCCTGATGTACGCCTCAAACTCCTTGGGATCGTCCTTGAGGGCACTGTCGTCTTTGGCGCTAGCCAGCATGCGCTCAAAGGTGCGATAGTGCCGCTCCTCCTGATAAGCCAGATCGTTGAACAGCGTCTTGACATCGCGATCCGAGGCAGCCGCGGCCACCGCCTTGTAGAAGGCCTCCCCGTTGGTCTCGATCTCCAAAGCCCATCGCAGCACGGTTCGGACGGACAGAGCAGGCATAGGTCTCCCTCCCGGTCTTGATGATAGCATGCCTCGACACAGGGCCGATGTGCACACATCATATGCGAGACGGGGCCGCACGCCAAACGCATGGGAAGGGGCCCGCGAGGGGCGAATTGGCTAAACTGCTCCGGGTTGCGGGGAACGAAATCACGCTCTGGCGTGGGCATCACGCCAGGCAAGGGGTAAAGACCTGATCGAAACGATCCCATCCTCCGGCACAGGCGCGAGTGCGGGCCGATACCACGCGCTGGGACAGGACCGATCGGGCCTGCCGGAGCTACGTCCCGGCAGTGTCTAGAGGCTGATCGCTCGCTCGAAGCACTGGTGTTAGGCTGCCCGAGCCTGGGCCTCGATCGCTGCCTTGAGTCGCTGTAGACAGCCACTGCACAGGCTCTGCATCTCTTGGTCGGTCTTGCGGCCGCGTCGCATTTTCTGCATGAACCCGCCCGGCGCTTCATAACTCATGATAAAGGTCACTCGGGTGCTGTCTTTGAGGGCGACAAAGGTCCAGTTCCCTTCCAGCACCATCCCCTCTGTCGCTCTGAAGGTAATCGTACGCCCCGCGGCAAGCGCTTCGCGCACGCAGACTACCTCTACAGTGCGGTCCTCCAGTTGGAGGTCGTGGCGGACCGTCACCCGGCTCTCAGAGCTCTGCAGCACCTCCACCTTCGAGGTAGGAAAGTAGGTGGGCAGGCTGGTTGCATCCCAGACATAGTTGAAAACCATTCTCGGGCTGGCATGGATGTCGACCGTCTCAGTAACACTCGGCATCTGCGTCCTCCTCCGATTGCGTTGCGGGTGCCCGACGAGCTGAGTCCGAGTGCATCGATCGGGGCCAAAGAGGGCCAGAATACAACGCACCCCGACCAGGCGGCAGGTGCACCTGTCGGGGTGTACGATGTGATGCCATGTTGCAGGTTCCCGCCGCCCGGGCCTCTGGCGTGCCAGGCGTCGCGAATCACGTCTCCTATCTCTATTATAGCATAGGTTGTCGCCTGGTAAAGCGGTCCTTTGCATGAGCGGAACTCACTCGTACGCGCTTTCGTCGAGGAAAGGACAAATCCACCGGCGACAGGGTTGATGGGCAAAAGCGCTCTCGATCTTCTCCTGACTGGCTTCAGGATCCTGGGTGATCTGTGCGTAGATGCAAAAGGACACTCCCCCGAAGTCGGTAGGCGTCAGGAGAAACGGGGATTCGAGTTGCCTCTCTGCCGGGGCCGTTCACCGCAATGTTCGGCCATTATGGCTCAGCCTCGATCAAGGGATTGGCCCGCCTATGCGGCTCGGTTCCGGCGACCCGAACCAACGCTCGATGAGCAGGTCAAGATCAGGTGCGGCGATCTCTCGGGCCAAGGCCATGAAATCGGCCGTCGTGGCCTGTCCGAAGCGGTAGGCCTCGTAATAGCTCTGCAGCAACTCGAAGAACGCCGCATCGCCCATCCCCTCGCGCAGATCGGCGAGAAAGAGGGCGCCATGATAGTAGATCGGCCTACTATAGGCAGACCAACTGCCGAACTCGAGCGCAGAACTGGTGATGGGCGGGGCACCACGCGTCGGGCGCCCAGCGGTTTGCAGATAACCGTTCAGCACGGCCTGGGCAGCCGCTTCGCCCCAGACGCGCTCGACATAGAGAACGACAGAGTAGGTGGCCAACGACTCGTCCAGCCAGGGTTCGGCCACCGAATCGCTCCCCACCAGACCGTACCACCACTGATGCGCCACTTCGTGGGCCACAAGCCAGCGATAGTAGCCATAAGAGCCGCGCCGTCGGATGTCGTGCTCAACGGTGACCAGACCGGGGAACTCATAGCCGCCGATGGAGATCAACGTCTCGACCACATCCAATTCGGCAAAAGGATAGGGGCCGAAGAGCTCCTGATAAACCTCAACCGCACCGACCGCGAGATCGAGCGTGGTCTGCGCCGAGATATTGGCTCGCGCCTCGGCAAGCGTGTGCACATTGACCGCCACGTCTCCAATGGTCTCTTGCTGATGTTGGAGCCGGTCGCTGACCATGACGGCGAATCCGCGCGCCGGGCCGCTCACCAGGTGCCACGCGATGCCCTCGGACACCATCTGGTGGCCCAGTTCCGTGCCCGTAGCGATCACCTGATAGTCCGCCGGAACCTGCAGGTGCACCTCATAGAGGCCTATATCAGCCAGGTTGGCGTCGCCAACCCGTGGGACAGGCGGAGCGTTCCAGGCACCGTCTTGACGCACCGCCAAGATCGGATGCCAGCCCGACAAACTGGTCACCACATCGGAAGCGTGATAGATGTGGTAGCCTCTCGCGCCGCTGCGCGGGATCTGCCCCAGAAAGGCCACATCCACGCGGGTCGTCTCCCCAGTTTCCAGTGGGGGATCCAGCGATATGGACAGAATCGTTGAGTCGTCCTCGAGGCGCCAGGACACGTCTCGCCCCTGCCGGGTGACCTTCTCCACAGTCAGCGATCCCCCACCGTAGATGGTCTCGGCGTTTGGCCAAAGACGCAGAACCAGATCATGCAGCGGAGCATCTTCGTCATGGGTGTATTCCAGGGTCAGGTGCCCGACGATCTCCGCCGCCGCCACGTCGAGGGCGGCATCGATGGTGTAACGAGGCGCAGCGCTCAAGCGATCCAGGGCACCGCGCTCGCCGCGGATCATGGCCTCGGCTTGTCGAGTCAGCCAATCGGCACGCTCCAGCGGTCCAGCAAGGGTGCGGCAGGCGGTGCCACCGCCAGTGCAGGTGCCGATGACCAACAACGTGGACACGACGCCGAGCACGAGCCCCCGCAAGCTGAAGCGAACAACGCGTTCCACCACTTGTAATCGTCTCCTTCCAAGTATGGGACATCATACGCCAGAGCGATGGAGGCGACAAATCGGGTAGGCACTGTCCGCTTTTTGACCCTGTGTGCGGAGACCTGTACAATAGGGCGACGTCGGGCCAGGCCGCAGGGTTACGATGGCAGAACCTTACCGATAGGGAGCGAGGGCTCGACAGACAAAAGGAGACATGATAGTGGCTCGCAGACGTATCTTGCCGTTGGTGCTTGCTCTGCTGTTCATGCTCGGCGTGTCCGCATTGGTTCTCGGCGTGCTCCGCTATGGCGGCCCGCGGGGCCTGATCCTCCGCGTGCGCGCCGAGTTCGGGCTGGAGGAGACACGCGATCCCTACGTCCCCACGCCTCTACCGACGCCGACGGCGCGCCCGACGAGGACGCTCACCGCTACGCCCACCAGCTCACCCACGCCAGCGGATCCAGACCCAACGGCAACGAGCGAATCGTCAGCAGCGCCGAGCGTTACGTCCACGGCGACGGGGGAGCCCTCGGCACCGCCGAGCGTTATGCCCACGGCGACGTCGACAGATACCGCCAGGCCCACTTTTACCGCCACGACGACGCCAGCCTTTCCCCCCTCAGGCGCTGCTGTAGCGTTGAGCGGACTCAGACATGAGTGGCAGACGTGGAACAACTGCGGCCCGGCCACGCTCTCTATGTATCTCAGCTACTATGGCAGCGCGCTTCTGCAGGATGGTGTGCGTCAGGCGATCCGCCCGAACTGGGAGGACAAGCATGCCGATCCGTATGAGATGGCCGAGTTCGCCCGCGGCCAGGGCCTGAACGCGTTGGTGCGGGTCAACGGCGATGCCGAGAGGCTGCGCTTGCTGCTGAGCAACGGCATGCCGGTGATGGTGGCAACGTGGCACATTGACAGTAAGGGCGAGCAAATGGGTCACTACCGGCTGATCACCGGCTATGATGATGTGGCGCAAGAGTGGATCGTGTGGGATTCGCTCGAGACGCGCGGCGTGAGCGCCGACAAGCCCTATGTCGGTGTGCGCCTGGC
>JAFGLK010000474.1 GCA_016928125.1 Anaerolineae bacterium | reverse complement strand
TCGACCTCTGCGCCCGGCTGTGCCGAGGTCCAAAAGGCGTGGGTCTCGTTTGGGGGCAGCATCAGGGAATCCTCGTCATAGAGCGGATCGGGCACATAGCCCGGGATGTGGCCGCGCCCATCGATCTCGAGGCTGACCTGATCCAGAGGCAGGTTGTGATGGCGCACCGGCACATAGCCCACCCTGCGCACCCGCACGGCCCAGCCCGGCGGGCCCGAGGCCGTCACCTGGATCGGTCGGATGTCGTCTCCCTCGTGGCGCACGGCTAGCTGAAAGCTGCAGCGCTCGCCCCGCGCGATCTCGAGCGTTGACGGGACGTGACTCAAGGCGTCCCTGGGAGCGGGCGTCGAGGGATAGTGACGCACGAGAGATGAGGTAATCCAGGATTGAAAAGCCATCGGGCGGTCCTTTCTTCATCTGCCCAGAGCGAGCGCGGATGGGCTCGTTGCTCGTCATCATAGACAAGGACCGATGGGCGTCAAACGTGCTGCCCGGGGCCACTCTTTGCCGACTGGCGTGATCGAATTTGGGCGTAGCTCGTGGGCCAAACTATAATAGGCACATAAGCCGTCAACCAAGCGAGTTGAAATTTGGCTCAGATATGGCCGCGGTCCGGCCTCAGATCGATACCTGCGCAGCCTACCTGCCTCGCCTCAGGCCACGCAGTCCGGACCGGGCGTCAAGGAGAACGACACATGGCGGTTCGTACGGCTCAAGGCCTCGACGACGATGTGCGCCGCGCATTGCTGCCTCGTGCGCTGGCGCCTCTGGCTCTGTTGAGCGCGGCTCTCATGCTGCTCGACCAACCGACGCTGATTCCCTTTCTACTTGGCATGCTGTTGCTCATCCTCGTAGGTATTGTCTTTTCGCTGAGCGGGGAACGCCACAGTGTGGCCGCGGTGATCCTGACGTTGGGACAACTCGCGGTGATCGTGCTGGCCTGGTGGCAATATCCCGATATGCCGCTGGGCTTGACGTTGGTCTTTCCGATCTTCATCGCGGCCATGACGTTGGGACCATGGGGGGGCCTCGTCACAGCCATGGTGTCCAGCCTACTGTTGTGGCTCACAGCGCGCATGCTCTTGCCAGCACAAGGCTTCAGGCTTCTCGGACCTAGTTTTGGGGCGATGTGGGGCATGGCTTACCTCTGTTGGATTTCGCAGCGGGCTCACCAGAGAACCATTGTGTCGTCATGGCGCCACTACTGCGACGCGCAACGCAACCTTGAGCTCTCGCGCAACCGTCAGGTGGAGCTCAAGCAGGCACTGGCCGATCTGGCACTGGCCAACCAGGAGACCGTGCGCCTGAACGAGATGCTTTCAGCTGCCCGGGAGGCGGTCGAGGAGGCGCGACGCGCCAAAGAGTCGTTTGTGGCCAATGTGAGTCACGAGTTGCGTACGCCGCTCAACATGATCATCGGCTTTAGCGATCTGATTCTGCAGGCGCCTGAGGCCTATGATCAGCGCTTGCCCCCCGCGTTGCTGGCGGATGTCTCTGCCATCAAACGCAACAGCGAGCACCTGTCGCAATTGGTGGACGATGTGTTGGCCCTGGTCGAGACGAACACGGAACATGTGCGCTTGCTCATCGAGCCCGTGTGCATCGCCGATGTGGTTCACGAAGCAACACAAGCCGTCCAAGTGCTCTATGAGCAGAAGGGCTTGATGCTGGATGTGCAAATGCCCACGGATCTCCCTGCTGTGCACTGTGATCGCACGCGCATGCGCCAAGTGATCCTCAATCTGTTAGGTAATGCAGGGAGATTCACCGAAGAAGGCGGTGCCACGATCTCTGCAGCGCGTGATAGCGACATGCTTCAGATCAGCGTGAGAGACACAGGCCCCGGGATTGACCCGCAAAGAGTCGCACGTATCTTTGAGCCCTTCTGGCAGGGTGATCCTTCCGTCCGGCGGCGATATGGCGGTACGGGACTGGGGCTTGCCATCAGCAAGCGCTTTGTCGAGCTGCATGGGGGGCGTATTGAGGTTGAGAGCGAGCTTGGCCAGGGCACGACTGTCAGCTTTACGCTCCCATTGGCCAACGCCCTGCCCTTGCATGAGCTCTACGCCGGTGGTAGTCAGCGCTGGTTTGGACCATATGCGCAGTATGAGCCGCGAACCCGGCCTTCTGCAGCGCCTCAGTTAAGGACCCAACCGACCTTCATCGCTGTTGAGGAGGGTGGGGCCTTGGGTCAGCTCATGTTGCGCTACCTCGAGGGCATAGAGATGGTAAGCGTATCGTCGCTTGCGGACGCCGAAGAGGCCGCCAATCGGCAAGGGGCCGCGGCTATCGTGGTGAATACGGCCAACTGCCGTGATGATGCCGGCAAAGATGCCGAGCCGGGGCAGGCCGAACGTCTGCCGAACTTGGGGTTCGACATTCCCGTGCTCCATTGCGCCGTGCCAGAGCGTTACATGGCGGTCGAGCAACTCGGCGTACAAGCGTATCTGACCAAGCCCGTAAGCCGCGAAGAGCTATCCACCATCACAAAAAGGCTGGTGCCGCCCGGCGGGGCTGTGCTCGTCGCGGACGACGATGCCGAGGCACGTCAGCTCTTTGGGCGTATGCTCATCTCCATGGAGAGGAGCCTCGTCGTTCTGGATGCTGAGGACGGAGAGGAGACCCTGGACATGCTGCGAGAGAGGCGCCCCGATCTGCTGCTCCTCGATCTCGTGATGCCCAAGCTGGACGGGTTTGCCGTTCTGGCGGAGATGGCGCAGGAACCGAGCCTGTGCGAGATCCCGGTGGTTATCGTCTCCGCCAGGGACCTCATTGACCAACCCCTCAGGGTTCCCAGCCTAACCGTCACTCGCCCGGGGGGATTGTCAGTGCTTGATCTGATGCGCTCAATCCAAGCGGTCACGTTTGCGGTGCAGCCGCGCTTTGCCTCTCGAGAGACTCAAGGAATGCCTGTCGCGTCGTAGGCTTGCGCACAAAGTCGCTCGCGCCCAGTGAGAAGGCCAGCTCACGCTGCGGGTGTACTGTGCAAACGATCACCGGAATGTCTCGTGTGGTGGGATGATAACGCAGTTGGCCGAGAAGCTCCCAACCATCGATCCCTGGCATCATCACATCCAAGATGATGATCCTGGGGCGCAGTTCTTGGGCCTTTTCCAGCGCTTCTGAAGGGTCGCTTGTGCCGACCAAGCAGTAGGGACTTCCCTGAAGATAACGCTTCCACAGTTGCAGGGTGTCCACATTGTCTTCAATGGCTAAGACTGCGATTTGCCCCACGCAAGGGAAGGTGATGCGCGCGCGGAGCAGCTGTCCCTCACCATCGATCTGGAGATCGCCACGGAAAAGCGCGGCAAGCTCCTGCGGCACAGCCAGATCGCTCTGATTCCACTGCGGACTCGTGTTTTGGCCTTCTTGAGATGGGGCCGCCCACAGCTCGATATTTACGCTCATTCTGTCGCTTGTAACCTCAATCTGGACTGATCCATCGGGAACGCTCTGGATGGCATCGGTGAGTAGGTCGAGGACGATTGACTTGAAAACTGTCCTCGGCGCAGCTGCCAAAGGCATGTGGGTGGCTGCATTCAGCCGCAGATCCACCCCGTGTTGCTGCGCCAACCCGAGGGTGAGACGAACGGCCTCTTCCAGGACCTCAGCCACGTCTGTTGAGCGATCCGTGAGGCTGTCCCCAATCTGGGCCAGTTCATGCTCGAGGCTATCGCCCTGCCGCAAGAGGCCCTCGATCCTCGCGTGGATCTCCTGGGCATTATTCCCTAGGCCGAGCTTGGCCGCAAGGTGATCGGCCAGGGCACGAATGGCCGCCTCTTGCTCGCGTCGTAGGTGTCGAGGGCTCAATCCGACCTTGCGCGCCACGTCACTCTGCGTGTACTGCTGAACGTAGCGGTAGTAGAGGACTTGGTAGTAGCGGCGACTCTTGCAGCCATCAGGCGTTGTTTTGACAGGCTTGAGCGCCCTGATGCCAGCAGTCAGTAGAGATTGCAGGGCCTGAGCGGGATCGCTCTTGTCTGCCAGGCCGAAGAGGGGCACCAGAGGACTGCGGTGGAGAAACACAGGATCATAGAGCTGGTTCAACGCCGAACGCAGCAGTTCTCGCAGGTCCGGTAATGGGTCCATTGACGTCTTTGTCCTAGGGATGTCCTACGCTCGACCTAAAACGGCTAGAAAGAGCAGACCTCGCTGTGGTATGCTGATAGTGAGGCGGAGTGTGCCTCCGGGCGGCGATGTCTGGTGCCTGCATAGCTATTATACTGGCCGTTGCGGGCTCAAACAAATGAGCCTGGGGGACGTCAAATGCTCGGGTAGGCTGTAGCGGGGGTAGGGGGAAGGGAGGCTGGGTCTATACAATATTGGTCTAGGATGACGAGACGTTGCCCTTCTCGATCTGGGCAAGGGCAACCGGTCTGCTGGTACACCACCAGAGCGAAATGAGGAGGAAAGATGTCTGATCTACTCAAGCGTCGCATCTCGCGTCGGAATATGATCAAGGGCGGTGTCGCCGCAGCGGCCGGCACGGCTCTCGCCGCCTGCCAGCCCAAGGTCATCGAGAAGGTCGTCAAAGAGACCGTTGTTGTGGAAAAGGAGATCGAGAAAGAAGTCACCCGTGTCGTCCAGACGGAAAAGGAAGCTGCCCCCAGCGGGGAGTTGATAGTGCACTACATCACCCAACTCTGGGCCTGGCAGAAACTCAACATGGCCAACGCCACCGACCAGTACAACATGAACAACCGTGGCAAGATTCGCGTAGAGGTGGACGCGGCCCCTGACGGATGGGACACCAAGGTCGTCCAGATGATCAAGGACAACGAGTTGCTGTGGGATGGCCACGGCCGCGAGCGCAACCTGGGCGGTATTCGCGATTACAATCGCCTGGGCATCCTGCAGCCTTGGGACCCCTTCATCGAGTCTTCATCCTTGCCCTGGGCCAGCAAGTTCTGGGACGAGTTGCTTCCTAACATCCGTGAGAGCTTCTCGCAGGATGGCCAACTCTACGGCCTGCCGTGGGACATCGAGGCCTTCTGTCGGGTCTACCGCAAGGATCTCTGGGATGAACTCGGCCAGGAGCCGGCCGAGACTCTGGAGGACTTTGAGAACCAACTGCGGGAGATGAAGACGATCTTCCCCGACAAAGCCCCCTTTGGCTTTAATCACTGGACGACGCATCCCTCGGAGCAGATGTGGATTCAGCTCTTCCTTGAGGGCGAGGATACGGGCTGGGTGTACGAGGATGGCCTGGGCTCCATGTTCGATGTGCGCGGCGACGCCTACAAGCAGATATTGCTCATGTGGAAGCGCTGGGCTGAGGATGGCTTGATCAATAAAGACTCAATGTCACAGGAGACTTGGCAGGATACATGGAATAAAGGCCTGACCACCTGTGTACAGACCAATGCCTCCTGGTCTCAAGCCCAATCCTCAAAAATCTGGGGCCGGCCCAACATCGTCCCCATGCGCAACTTTGTCCTCAACGAGGGCGACCAGCCGGTGACCTTCACCTTCGCCAATGGGGCGATGCTCTTCAAGGGCGCCAAGAATCCGCAAGAGGTGACCGATTGGTGGCTCTGGATGCTCGATCCGACGGTCGAAAGCGTGGGCAACTATAGCTTGATTAGGGGTTGCCTGGATTACTTCCATTTCCCCTGCTACAGGAGCATCTTCACGAATATCGTCCCGGCCAATGCGGATTGGGCTTGGCAGGAGCCGCTGTACAGCCAGATCGAGGCCTCCCAAACGGTCCCCACCGATGCGCACTTGAACATCTATGGCCCCATCGCTAAGGCATGGCACGAGAAGTATCTCTGGGGTGACGCGAGCCTCGAAGAGTGTGTGGACGGCATCTATGAAGAGGAGCGTGAGCAGACAGAGAAAGTCCTAGCAGGCGAG
>JAFGLK010000473.1 GCA_016928125.1 Anaerolineae bacterium | reverse complement strand
GATATCGAAGCCCCCGCGGACATCGAGATCGTCAATCCTGAGCTTCCCCTGCTGACCTTGGACACGCTGGATTCCGATCTCGAGATGGAACTGGTGGCCGAAAAGGGCGTGGGCTATTCGCCCGCCGAGGATCGAAAGTCACTCCCCATTGGCCAGATCCCGGTGGACGCGATCTTTAGCCCCATCGTTAAGGTGAATCATACGGTCGAATCCACTCGGATCGAGCAGCTCACCAACTGTGACATGCTCAAATTCGAGATTTGGACCGATGGGACGGTGCGTCCTGGCGATGCGTTGCAGCAGGCGGCAGAGGCCATTGTGCGGCACTTTACGCCGATCGCCGGGTTTGTCGAGGAAGAGGTGCCAGAGGTGGAGGCCGAGCCGAAACCGCTGGGTGACCGCTACTACAATGTGCCCATCGAGGATCTAGAACTCGCCATGCGGGCCTACAACTGCCTCAAGCGGGCGAGCATCACCAGTGTGGGCGACATTCTCGATCGGCTCGACAGGGGTGGCACGGCGGAGATGCTGGCCATCCGCAATTTCGGGCAAAAGTCCCTCGAGGAGCTCTTGGAGAGGATGGAAGCCAAAGGCTTTCTGCCCGAGGGCCTCGATCTGGACAAGTCATAGTCTGTTACATACCTTCCGAGAGTGAACTATAGAGGTGATTGGCGATGAGACACCGTGTAGCTGGGCGCCACCTGAGTCGCGATTCTGCGCAGCGCAGGGCGCTCTTTCGGAACCTGATGACCGAGCTGTTCCGCCATGAGAGAATCAGAACGACCAAAGCCAAGGCTTTGGCCATTCGGGCCGATGCCGAAAAGCTCGTGACGATTGCCAAGCACGGGACGACCAAGCGCGAGGCCGAGGAAAATGATGTGCATGAGCGACGGCTTGTGGCTGCGGTGCTTACGGACCCAGCGATCACCAAGAAGCTCTTTGATGATATCGCTCCGCGCTTCATGCAGCGGCCTGGTGGCTATACGCGTATGCTCAGCCTGGGCAAGCGGCAGGGCGATGCAGCGGACATGGTGATTCTCGAGTTGGTCAAGTAGGCGGAACGAGTCGCGCTGGGCCACGTGACTGGAGAGGGCCTAGCACCATGGGAATGCACAATCATCGCGCCGTCGTAGCCTACGATGGAACGGGCTACAGCGGGTTTCAGATCCAGCGAGATCGGCGGACGATTCAGGGAGAACTAGAGGGTGCTTTGCGGCGTGTCACGTCGAGTCCAACGCGTGTCGTTGCGGCGGGCCGAACCGATGGCGGCGTGCATGCTTATGGCCAAGTGGTGAGTTTTCATACCGATTGGAGGCATGGCCCCGAAGCCCTGCAGCGAGCTCTGAATGCGGCCCTTCCGCGTGACATCTCGGTGCGAGATGTCGAGCCCGTAGCCGAGAGCTTTCATGCGCGCTATAGTGCGCGCGGCCGTGTGTATGTTTACAACCTTTATTCCGGCCCGGTACGGATCCCGCCCCTGGATCGCTTTGCCCTGTATGTGGGTCATCCAGTGGAGTTGGGGCCGATGCGCCAGGCCTCAGCGTCGCTCCTCGGGCAGCACGATTTCGCCGCTTTTGGGCAAGCGCCTTCGGGCTCGAATACGGTGCGGAGGGTAGATGCGGCCGCTTGGCTCGAGCAGGAATGGCCCCTCGATGAAGGACAAGCCCTGGCGCATGTCGCCCGCTTGCGCTTCAGGATCGAGGCCAACGCCTTTTTGCGGGGCATGGTCAGGCGCATCGTGGGGACGCTCTTGTGGGTGGGGAGTGGGCGGCTGCGCCCGGCGGAATTCAACGCGATCTTGCGGGCAGCCGATATCAGCAGGGCGGGGCCGCCAGCCAAGGCCTGTGGCCTCTCCCTCTGGCACGTGAACTATGCCGATGGCTCACAGGATCTCAATACGTGATCACGGAGCGGGACACATCTCGCTCGGCGGTGGAAGGAGTCGGGTTAAGTGAAGACTTTTGTGATGAAGGCAGGAGATATCGAGCGAGAATGGTTTGTGGTGGATGCGGCCGGCAAGAATCTGGGGCGCTTGGCCACGCAGATCGCGACCATCTTGCGCGGCAAGCACAAGCCGACGTTCACACCTAGCCTCGATGTGGGCGATTATGTGATCGTGATCAATGCCAACAAGGTTGCCGTGACCGGCAACAAGCTGCAAGACAAGATGTACTACCGCCACTCTCTCTATCCGGGAGGACTGAGAGAGCAGAATCTTGCGACGGTGCTGGCCAGACATCCCGAGCGAGTCATTGAGCACGCTGTACGAGGCATGCTCCCCAAGAATCGCTTGGGCCGTGCGATGATCAAAAAGCTCAAGGTGTATGCAGGTGGTTCTCACCCGCATGCGGCCCAGAAACCGCAACCGCTCGAGCTCTAGGATTGCGAGTCAGCGCTCAGCGTGGTTTGTGAAGACTGATCTGCGGCGTGGTGGCCCCGCGGCGCTATGATGAAGGAGGAACGATTGGTGGCATCTCAGTACTACTATGGAACGGGTCGGCGCAAGACCGCGACTGCGCGTGTACGTCTCTATCCGGGGCAGGCGGGCTTTATCGTCAATGGCAAGCCTGGCGAGGAGTACTTTTCCCGAGAGGGAGATATCGTGGCGGCGCTGCAACCGCTCCAGCTCAGCGGCAAGGCCGACGATTTCCTGGTCTCGGTGATTGTCGCGGGGGGCGGGATCACCGGCCAGGCTGAGGCGGTTCGCCATGGCGTGGCTCGTGCCCTGTTGGAGGCGGATCCAGAGCTGCGGCGTTCGCTGCGTAAGGCCGGTTTCCTGACCCGCGATCCGCGTGCCAAGGAGCGCAAGAAGCCTGGCCTCAAGCGCGCGCGCAAGGCGCCTCAGTACACCAAGCGTTAAGGCCAGTCTGCGATCGATAGGCTCAAAGTGCGGGATGCAGAGGGCGGGTGACCGGACACGCCCTCTGTTGCCTTTTCTGGGAGGGGTGAGCAGATCAAGATGGGCGCTCCATCAGCCGGCGTAGATCACCAGCCCGGCCGTGAGGGCCCAAAGCAGGCCGCTGAGGAGCAGGGGTCTGTCGCTCAGGAAGAGGTCCTCGGGGGCGCCGCCCAGACCCTTGACCCGAATCAGGTACAGGTAGCGAAAGATGCCATACATCACAAAGGGGATGGTGAGCATCATGCTGTGGTTTTCGGGCAGATTGGGAGCTGAGAAGGTATAGAATGAATAGGCGACCAGGGCTGTGGCCGTGACCAGGGAGGTCATGTCGTTGAGGAATTCTGGCGTATAGTCCTCCAAGCTGGCACGATGGTGATTGGCCTTTTCCTCGAGCAAGGCGAGCTCGTGGCTGCGGCGGTTGACGGCGATGAACAAAGCCAGCAAAGTGGTGCACACATATAGCCACGGGGAAAAGCGCGAGACAGGCACCGCAGTGGTTCCGCCGAGCACCCGCAAGACGAAACCCGCCGCGATCGTCATGACGTCTATGATCACGATATGCTTGAGTTTGAAGCTGTAAAGCACCATCACCAGGCTGTAGATGGTCGCAATCAGGCCAAAGCCCGAGTTCATGATGAAAGCCAGCGGGAGACACACGATGAGCATGATAGAGGCCGCCACGATCGCAACCCCTGGGGGCAATGTCCCCGAGGCGAGGGGACGATTGCGCTTGGTAGGATGCAGGCGGTCCTTATCCATATCCACCAGGTCATTGACCAGGTAGATGGCGCTCGACAGCAGACAGAAGATCGCGAACGCCGCTACGCTGCGAAGCAGCATGTTCAGGTCAAAGATCTTGCCGTCAAAGAACACACCGGCAAAGACAAAGACATTCTTGGCCCACTGCTTGGGGCGCATGGCTTTGAGCAAAGCGAGTAACACGGCTATTCTCCCATTCCATGCATTAGCCCCCATTCTAAGCAGACGGGGGCTGCCGTCAAGAACGGGCCAGACAGGCCACCCTCGTGCTCAGGTGGGCGAGCGTAAGTTGATGCAGGCTGTGGTTGCGGGCGCGATGGAACGATGAGCAGAAAACGTCTGGATGTGCTTTTGTACGAGCGGGGTTTGGTGGATAGCCGGGAGCAAGGGCGACGGTTGATCCTTGCCGGCGAGGTATCGGTGGATGGCCGCACCGTGAACAAAGTGGCCACGCCCACCGAGGAAGATGCTCACATCGAGATCTCACAGCCTCCCCCCTTTGTCAGTCGCGGCGGATTCAAACTGGCGGAGGCGCTGGACGCCTTCCAGATCGAGCCGACAGGCTGGATCGCCGCCGATGTGGGCGCATCGACGGGCGGTTTCACCGACTGTCTGTTGCAGCGCGGGGTCCGGCGGGTGTATGCTATCGATGTCGGCTACGGCCAACTGCGCTGGGAGCTGCGCCAGGATGCGCGCGTCATCGTCATGGATCGCACCAATGCCCGCTATCTCGAACAGCTCCCCGAGGCTGTCGATCTGGTAACCATCGATGTGTCGTTCATCTCTCTGCGCCTGATACTGCCCCAGGTGGCTTGCTGGCTCGGCCCAAAGGGGCAGGTAATCGCTTTGGTCAAACCGCAATTCGAGGCGGGTCCAGATCAGGTAGGCAAAGGCGGCATCGTTCGCGACGCCGCGACGCATCGAGAGGTGCTTTCGGGTGTTTTGAGTTGGGCAGAGGAGCACACCTGGAAGGTACACGGGCTTGTCCGCTCCCCGATCACAGGGGCCAAGGGCAACGTCGAGTTCCTCGTGTGGCTGAGCCAGATGGCTCCGCTGCCATCGATCGATTGGGTCGCTGCCATCCACAAGGTGCTGGAGGCATAGATATCGGGGCCGCGCAGAGCGTGCGACGGCCCGGCGAGAGGAAAGGACCCCAGTCAGCCATGCTCCCCTCCTGGCTCTCAAGCCCTGCACAACGCATGCGCGCTCTGCTTACTGCTATGCTACTCATTCTGCTCATCTTTATCCTGATCGCAGCTTGGGCTGCGCTTGTGCCGTTTTTTCTGGGTCTTCTCGTTGCTTATCTGCTCTTGCCGGCTGTGAATTTCTTGGACCGCCACGCGCCGCGATTCTTGCGAAACCGGGGGTGGTCCCGGCCGCTCGCCATCATCATCGTCTATATCGCGGGCATAGGGATCATCACCGGCATCATCTCGTACTTTGTTCCTCTGGTGTCGCAGCAGGCCGAGTTGCTTCGCGAGGCGGCACCCACGCTGTGGAAGCAGATCGAAGAGCTGCTGGCGTACGATATCGAGGCCCAACTGGAGCGCATTCCGCCTCAGATTCGCAGTACCATCGATGCCAATATCGCCAATGCTACGCGGACGATCGCCACGGGCATCCAGAGGGGCCTGGAGGTCACCTTACGCACCCTGTCCCAGACGGTAAGCTTTATCCTAGGCCTGTTGATCATTCCCTTCTGGCTCTTTTACGTGCTCAATAATCAGGAGCAGGCCAAGCGCCGCTTCTTCGCCCTAGTGCCCGAGAGCATTCGTGAGGACGTGCGCTGCATCATCACGATCCTGGATGATCTGTTGGGCTCCTATCTACGCGGGCAGTTGCTGCTCTGTCTGATTGTGGGCGTCATGGCCACGATCGTCTTGGTCGTGTTTGGCATCGAGGCCGCGGCACTATTGGGCACATTGGCTGGGATCCTGGAGATCGTGCCGATCTTGGGCCCCTGGCTGGGCGCTGTGCCTGCGATCCTGATCGCGCTGATCAAGCGCCCGATACTGGCGTTGTGGGTGGCCCTGGCTTTTGCGGGCATCCAGCAGATTGAGAATGTGCTGCTCGTGCCTCGAATCTCAGGAAACGCTGTGCGCTTTCATCCAGCGGTGGTGATGGTGCTCGTCTTGGTTGGCAGCGAGCTGGCAGGTCTGTGGGGCTTGCTTGTGGCAGTGCCTGTGGCGGCTATGCTGCGCGATGTGGTGCAGTATCTCTTTTTGCGCACCACGGAACGCGGCGCCACCCCGGAGATGGCCCTGGAGAGCCTCAGGGCGCGCACACGCTAGTCTTCCCTCTGCTTGGTGGCGCCGCTATCCCTGGCCTGCCCATCGGATCGGCTGCTCGAACTCATCAAGACCATCGCGCCGCACCAGATGGAAGAGCCGGTGCTGGATCGCATGGATCTGGAGCGCGAGCGCGGCATCACGATCGGCGTCCATCGATGCCCTCTCCCTGATTGTGCAGCGAGACCAGGCGCAGCAACGCGGTTGCCCCGCCTGAGAACCCCAGCCCCTAACCTGGCCGAGCATCGAGCGAGACCGCAAAGCGTCGCTCTACGCGAACTGGGGCAGCCAGCGCGCCTCGGCCTCAAAGAGCTCGGCCGCCATCGCGCGGATCTGTGACAGGGTGCAGATGGCCGCGGTGAGCGGATCGAGCATCAACGCATGCACCGCCTTTTCGCGGTCGCCCTCCGGGCTCCCCTCGACAGCCAACTGCTGCACGTTGATCATCCCGCGATTGAGGCCAGCAAGAACCGTGGGCAGGTCGCCCACATAGCAGGGCTGAATGCCGTTGGCGTCCACCAGGCAGGGCAGCTCGACCGCACAGCCCTCGGGTAGATTGGTGATCAGCCCTGTGTTGGCCACGTTGCCATAAATCACCGTGGGCCGGTTCGTTTCCATGGCCTGGATGATGTACGAGCCATACTCGTGGGTGCGCTGGTCGGGCAAGGGCATGTTGCCCGCGATCTGCGCGTGCACATCGTCCAGCCAATCGCCCAGGCGACGCTGGCAATGGTGCAGATAGCCCCCCGTGCCGCCATGGTCGATCCAGTGGTCTCTGGGATTCCTGAACTGAGGTCGTAGCACCGTTTCGACCATGTCGGGCGTCTTGCGATAGTAAGGCACGTATTCAGAGGCGTGGCCGCTCGACTCGGTCACGAACCAGCCGAGCTGCTTGAACAAGTCGATGCGCACCGGTTCATCGCCCATCAGGACGGGATCCTCGACGGCCTGGCGCAGCAGGGGATAGGCATCCTCGCCGTTCCAGATGAACTCCAGGAACCAGGCCTGGTGATTGATGCCCGCCACGGCAAAGCGCACCTCTTCATAGGGCGCGCCTATCCAGCGCGCCAGCATCTCGCTGGTGCCTTGCACGCTGTGGCACAGGCCCACGTATGGCCGCGAGGTGGCCTCGGTGACCGCCCAGGTATTGATCCCATGGGGTTGCTGTAGTTGATCAGTAGGGCGTCGGGCGAGCAGAGCTCGTCCATGTCTTGACAGATGTCCAGCAGCACCGGGATGGTGCGCAGGCCGCGAAAGACCCCTCCGGGATTGAGGGTGTCGCCCACGCACTGGCTTACGCCATACCTGAGGGGGATCTCGATGTCGTGCTCGAACGCCTCGAGCCCGCCGACCTGGATGGTGCTGATGGCATAGCCGGCGCCATCCAATGCCTGGCGTCGGTCCAGCGTGGCCTCCACCTTGGCGGGCAGGCCGCGCGCATCCACCAGCTTCTGCACCAGGGCGCGGGCCACCTCCAGGCGCTCGGCGTCGATATCCATCAGGGCGATGGTGCTATCCTGAAGCTCCGGCACCAACAGGATGTCGCTGGTCAGGTTGCGGGTAAAGACGACGCTTCCGGCGCCGATGATGGTGATCTTGGCCCTGTTGTGCCTCCCAGGTGGTGATTGGCGTGCTCGCAAGGCAGGAGAAGGCAGAGGCATGATATGAGCCGCAGGGGGCGATGTCAAAGCTGACTTGGCCAAGCAGGATCGCATGCCCTCGCCTCAAGCCGACTGCCGCGCGCCCATGGTGCGCGACGGGGACAAGATGCTCTGAGCGTAGGGTTCTTTCAAGGCCGCTCGTAGCGGGCGCCGAAGGCCTCGCTATCGCGGAGCAACGGGCCGGATGTTAGCGCTGTGCCTCGGGCTTGAGGATGCCCACAAAGGGCAGGTTGCGGTAGTACCCGTCCGAATCAAGGCCATAGCCCACCACAAACTGATCCGGCAGAACCAAGCCCTGATAGGCCAGGGGAATGTCAATCAGCCGTAGGTAGGGACGATCAAAGAGCACGCAGACCTGCAGACTGGCCGGGCGACGGGTGCGCAGGGTGCGCAGCAGGTAGCTGAGCGTCAAACCTGTGTCGATGACGTCCTCGACAAACAGCACGTGCCGATCGGTGATCGACTGATCCAGGTCTCTGGTGATGCGTACGGTGCCCGAATCCTCGCTCGCTGTATAGTGGGAAATCGACATGAAATCGACGGCGACAGGGATGGTGATCTGGCGCAAGAGATCAGCCATGAACATGAGCACGCCGTGGAGCACCCCGACAAGGATCAGGTTCTTGCCCAGATAGTCTCGCGAAATCGCGGCGCCGATTTCGGCTGTGCGTGCTGCCAAGACCTTTTGGCTAAAGATGACCTCCTCGATGTCATCGTACACATGCTTACTCGGAGTTGGCATGCTGCTCCTCTAGAGCGCTGCTGCCGACCAGGGCCTGGCTGCGGTCCTGGAGGCCAAAGCGCTCCAAGAGCCGCATAAAGTCGGCGCGCCCCCAGAGTCTGATACTGATCTCAGGGTACAGCTCTCTGAGGCGGCGAATCTTGCGATGCTTGATGCGCATCAAGCGCGAGCGCAGGGTCGTCAGCTCGACGTATAGCTCCTGCTCCACCAGATAAAAGTCCGGGGAAAACGCCTCGAGGATGTTGCCTTGCCCATCCCATTCCAGAGGAAAGGTGATCGGCTCGTAGAGCCAGGAGATACGATAGTAATCAAGAAGGCGTGCGAATTCCTCCTCACTCGGATGGGAAAAGACGATCTCGTCGCGCTCAAGAGGAGGGTTCTTGATCGGACGGGGACGCTTGGCGTCGGTCGACATGGATCACAAAGCCTCAGGTAGCATATCAAAGGCAGGATGGTACTACACTGGGGATTATATGGCCTCGCCATGGGATGTCAAGGCGCCATCCTGAGTCTTTTCGCCAACTCGAGCCGCAGCCACGGCACTCTGGCTGGTGATCGCAGGCGCGGCCGCGTTTGACGGCGTTGCGCGTTCGCGACCATAATGGGTGCTCAAGCGGGCTGGCGCTCTCGACGCTGGCGCGTGACCAGATGGGGCGGTGAGCATGTTTGGTGCAATTGAGGCGTTCATCATCGAGCAACTCGAGGCGACCGGCCTGGCCTCATTGGCCGTAGCCGTGGTGCATCAGGGAAGGATCCTATGGGAGCGCGGCTTGGGCTGGGCGGATCGGGAGCGGAAGCTGCGGGCCAGCGCCCATACGCGCTATTCGATCGCCTCGGTGACCAAGCCCATGACGGCCACGGCCTTGATGCGGTTGGTGAAGCGTGGCCTGATCGATCTGGATCGTCCGATGAACGCTTACCTCGGAGATGCGCGCATCCGAGCCTGTATCGGCCACGTGAATGACGCCACCGTGCGTCGGGTGGCCTCTCACTCGTCGGGGCTGCCCACGCACTATCATCTTTTCTATTCGGACGAGCCGACGGCCCGCCCCCCGATGGTGGAGACCATTCGACGCTACGGTGTGCTGGTCCAGCCACCGGGCGAGGGATACTGGTATTCGAATCTGGGCTATGGCCTGCTGGATTATGCCATCTCACAGGTGAGCGGCCAGAGCTATGATGTCTTCATGTGCGAGCAGGTCTTTGCTCCATTGGGCATGTTTCAGGCCTCCGTAGGGCCCAACGCTGCCCTGGAGGGCGATGTGGCGGTGCGCTATGCAGCCGATGGCACCCCTTTGCCTTTCTACGATCTGGACCATCGTGGCGGCTCGGCCGTCTTTTGCAGCGCGCACGATCTGGCACGCTTTGCCCTCTTCCATCTGCAGAGCCCTCTGCCTGAACAGGATGCCGTTCTGTCGGCTGAGAGCATTGAGGAGATGCAAAAGCCGCAGATTGAGATGCACGCGCGTGGCGCCTACGGTCTAGGCTGGTCCATCCGCTACGACGATCATGGCTACCGCAGCGTCGCCCATGGGGGCGAGATGGCTGGGGTGCGCAGCCTGCTCAAGTTGATCCCTTCGGAGGGGTTGGGCGTGGCTGTGTTGACCAACGGAGAGACGCGGGTGCATTTTGATGTCGCGCGCGAGATCCTGCGCCTGCTGTTGCCCGACTATGCTGAGCGTGGCGAGCCCGACGAGGCCAGCGATACCCGATCTGGGAAACCTCCCTGCGCATTGCCCGCGGCTCTGAGAGGATCCTGGATCGGCGAGGTGGAAACGTATAGCGGGTCACGTTCTCTGACCCTGACCTTTGGGCAAGGGGATCAGCTCCAGGCGCAGCTGGCAACACAGTCGGTTACCTCGGTAGAGGAGTTGAGCTTTTCAGATGACATCCTGACCGGCAAGCTGAGGGGGGATCTGCAGACCGACGACACACGCGGACATAATCTACTGCTGCTGTGCCTCACCTGGCGCGGCGAGCGGCTCACCGGCGCGCTCACCGCCACCGTACCTCCCGGACAGGACCAGCGTATGCGCAGCGGCCTGAGCCACTGGGTCGATTTGCGCCGCGATCCCTCGCGCCGCGATACATCGTGGACTGCAAACACGCGCAAGGGCAAGCTATGAACAAGATCCGCGTACACTTTGCGGCAGAGGTCGAGGCGCTATTGCCGTTGCTGCACGATACGTATCGCCTGGTTGGGCGCTATCAGAAGGACCGCAATGAGCGCCACCGTGCTCCGGTGCTGGCTCAGCTCGATCTCGTGGGTGAGCATCTGCAATTCTTCAAGCCGCTGGTGCCGTCAGCCAAGCGGCCCTACTTTGACGCGATTCTGAACCACACTCTGGCGCTTTCTGATCGCATCGTGGCTCTGGATATCGCTGTGGGTGCCATGCATATCGAATTCTCTGTAGAACGAGCCTATCTGCATGCCGAGAGCGAAGCCCTGCGGCGCGTGCTGATCTTGAGCCGGGAGGACTCTGGTGATAAGGTCGATGTATCAGGGGAACCAGACGATGGCGTCTTGGTGCGTGGTCTGGGCGCCTCCCCAGGCGAGGCTTCGGGGAAAGCGGCGTTCGTGCAGCGTCCGTCCGATTACCGCCGCCTGCCCGCCGGGAGCGTCGTGGTCGCGCGCATGACGCGTCCCGAGTTGATCCAGGCAGTCGAGAGCGCGGTGGCCATCGTCACCGACATCGGCGGCAGTCTCTGCCATGCGGCGATCATTGCGCGCGAACTGGGCATTCCTTGCGTGGTTGGTACCCAGAGAGCCACGCAGGTGATCCATAGAGGGCAGCTTGTCAGCGTGAACGGCGGCGACGGCACGGTGAGAGTGGCGCATCGGCTATCCAAGTCGGAGGGATAAGGGATCGTGGGCCGGCCCAAGATAGGAACACAGGACGGAGGGAGAGCATGAGCAAACGGTTAGTCTGTGTAGCCAAAGAGACGCTTGCTTGGCAAGAGTACGAGGATCCGCCGCTGGAGGCGGGTCAGGTGCGCGTCCGCACCGAGCATGCGGCGGCCAAGCACGGCACCGAGATGGCCTTCTACAAGGGCTATGCGCTTCCTCGAGGGCCTTTCGATCCCGAATACCAGGTGCACCGGGCCGAGCGCGCCAGCGCGCCGCACTATCCCTTTGCCATCGGCAACATGATTGTGGGGCCAGTGGTCGAGGTGGGGCCAGAGGTAACCCAGATCGCCCTGGGTGACCGGGTGTGTACCTATAGCGGTTTCGCCGAGACGCGGGTGGCGCAGCAGGAACGCTGCTGGATCATGCCTGAGGGCATGTCTTGGCAGTCGGCGGTCTGCCTGGACCCGGCCGAGTTCGCCCTGGGCGCGGTGCGCGATGGGCATGTGCGCCTGGGCGATGCCGCGGCGGTCTTTGGCCTGGGAGCCATCGGGCTGATGGT
>JAFGLK010000472.1 GCA_016928125.1 Anaerolineae bacterium | reverse complement strand
CGCTGCGGCTTGCCTGGCTCCGTCTTCCATGCTATCATATTCCCACTTCACAGGACAGCGAGAGATGACGGGACGTCCACATGTGAGAGTGATCGGCGGAGGGCTGGCCGGGTCTGAGGCGGCCTGGCAAGTGGCCTCGCGTGGCGTCGATGTCACCCTCTATGAGATGCGCCCCGTGCGGACGACGCCCGCCCATCTCACCGATCACCTGGCCGAGTTGGTCTGCAGCAACTCCCTGGGGTCGGACCTGCCCGATCGGGCGCCCGGGTCGCTCAAGCGCGAACTGCGCATGCTCGGCTCGCTGATCCTGCAGTGCGCGGATCGCTGTGCGGTGCCGGCCGGCGGAGCCCTGGCGGTAGGTCGCGAGGCCTTTGGCGCTTGCGTGACCGCCGCCATCGAGTCTCACCCGCGCATCACCTTGCTGCGCGAGCGCGTCACCGAGATCCCCGAGGGTCCCACGATCATCGCCACTGGCCCCCTGACAGACGATGACCTGGCGGCCGAGATCGCGACCCTGGCAGGGCAGGAACAGCTCTACTTTTACGATGCCATGGCACCCATCGTGGCCTACGATTCCATCGATCAGAGCAAGGTATTTCGGGCCTCGCGCTACGATCGCGGCGAGGCGGACTATATCAACTGCCCCATGACGCAGGAGCAGTACCTGACCTTTGTGGAGGCCTTGTTGGCGGCGCCGACCATCCCACTGCGCGATTTCGAGCGCGAGGACAAGCGCTTTTTCGAGGCCTGTCTGCCTGTGGAGGTCCTGGCATCGCGTGGGCGCGAGGCCCTGGCCCACGGCCCCCTGCGTCCCGTCGGCCTGCACGATCCCCGTACGGGACATCGCCCCTATGCGGTGGTGCAGCTTCGCCAGGATAACCTGGCGGGCACGCTCTACAATCTGGTCGGCTTCCAGACCAACCTCACCTGGACGGCTCAGCGTCGCGTCTTCAGTCTGATTCCGGGGTTGGAGCACGCCGAGTGGGTGCGCTTTGGGCAGATGCACCGCAACACCTTTGTCAATGCCCCGGCGCTGCTGGCGCCCACGATGCAGTGGCGAGAGCGCGCTGACTTGTATCTCGGCGGGCAGATCACGGGCACCGAAGGCTACATGGGTTCAACCGCTAGCGGGCTGGTGGCGGGCATGAATGCCGCGCGAGCGCTCCTGGGCCAGTCGCAGGTGGTGCTGCCCCGCACCACGATGATCGGCGCCCTGCTGCACTACGTTTCCGCCTCGGAGGAACGCCCCTTCCAGCCCATGAAGCCGAACTTTGGCCTCTTGCCGCCTCTGGAAAAGCCGGTACGGCGCAAGCGCGAGCGCTATGCGGCCCAGGCGGCCCGATCGGCGCACGATCTTAAGGTCTTCATGGCGGAGCATGGGCTCCTGGACGACTTGATGGCAGGGGTCGTCCCCTCCTTCGCACCCTCTGAAGCGCGAGAATGAAGCGTTATTTCGCACTCGGCCTGGCGCTGCTGGCGTGCGGCGTGGCGATCAGCTGTGGGAGATCGGCGACCTCCTTCTCAGGTCTGCGCGCCCGCAGGCACATCGAGAAGCTGTGCGCCTTCGGCGAGCGCCCGGTTGGCAGCGCTGCGCACGACCAGGCCGCCGCCTATATCGCCAATGTCCTGCAGGAGGTTGGCTGGGAGGTCGAGATCCAGCGTTTTGCCTTTGGGGGCAAGAACCTGCAGAATGTGATCGGGAAAAAGGGCCAGGGGCCGCTGATCATCCTGGGCACCCACTATGATACGCGCCCGCTGGCCGATCGCGATCCGGCGGATCGCTCTCGTCCCGTCATGGGCGCCAACGATGGCGGCAGCGGCACGGCCGTACTGCTCGAGTTGGCGCGTGTCTTGGGAGCGGAGGCTACCGATCAGGTCGAAATCTGGCTGACCTTTTTCGATGGCGAGGCGCACGGCGACATCGATGGCTGGCCGTGGAACGTCGGCGCAAGGTATCTGGCCGACCAGATCAGCGCCCAGGCCAGCACGCGGCCCGAATATGTGCTGGTGGTCGACATGGTGGGCGACGCCGAGCAACGCATTTACTACGAGTGGTCCTCCAACCTCTGGCTTCAGGAGCGGGTCTGGCAGATCGCGGCCGAGCAGGGCTATGGGGCCCATTTCATACCCGAGCACAAGTACCGCATCGAGGATGACCATACGCCCTTTGTGCGTTGGGGCATGACGGCGGCGGTCATGATCGACTTTGACTATCCCTATTGGCATACGCAGCATGATACCCTGGACAAGATCAGCGTGGAGAGTCTCCAAAGGGTGGGCCTTGTGCTGCAGACTCTGCTTGAAGGCCGACCGCTGGATGCGCAGGCGGCCAGACATGCAGGCCCCTAGCTGATGCTCACAGAGAGGAGATAGAGTGCACGTCGCAGACCGCCTGGCCCATCTGCCCCCATACGTCTTCGCCTCAGTGGAAAAGCTGATCGCGGCCGAGCGCGCCAAGGGCGTGGATGTCATCAACCTGGGCATCGGCAGCCCCGATCTGGCGCCCCCACAATTCATCATCGACGCGCTGTGTGAGTCGGCCTCGCGCTCTGATACACACGGCTACGCCGGCTACTTTGGCATTCCAGCGTTGCTTCAGGCCCTGGCCGACTATTACGGACGTCGTTTCGGCGTGGAACTCGATCCTCAGCGCGAGATACAGCCCCTCATTGGCTCGAAAGAGGGGCTGGCCAATTCGAACCTGGCCTTTGTTGACCCGGGCGACCTGGTGCTCGTGCCCGATCCCGGCTATCCTACCTATGCCATGGGCGCGCTTCTGGCCGGAGGCAGCAGCTATCCCATGCCCCTGACCGAGGAGCACGACTTTCTGGTCGATTTCGACGCCATACCCGCGGAGGTGGCCCATAGGGCCAAGCTGCTGTGGCTCAATTACCCCAACAACCCCACAGGCGCGGTTGCCCCGCTCGATTTCTTGCGGCGAGCGGTCGATTTTGCCCGGGCGCACGATATCCTGATCTGCTTCGACAACCCCTATTGCGATCTCACCTTCGACGGCTATGTGGCGCCCAGCATCCTTCAGGTGCCGGGAGCCAAGGACGTGGCGCTCGAGTTCAACTCCCTGTCCAAGACCTACAACATGGCCGGGTGGCGCATCGGCATGGCGGTGGGCAATGCTCAGGCTGTCGAAGCGCTGACCACTGTCAAGACCCATATCGATTCGGGCATCTTTCGGCCCATCCAGGCCGCCGCGGTGGCTGCGCTGAATGGGGATCAGAGCTGGCTGCAGGAGCGCAATCGGATCTATCAGCGGCGTCGCGACATCATCATGAGTTGGTTGCCCCAATTGGGCATGTCGGCGCGCCCGCCCAAGGGCGCCCTCTACATCTGGGCCAAGGCGCCTGAGGGAGAGGACTGCGCCGACTTTTGCATGAGGATCCTCCAGACCAAGGG
>JAFGLK010000471.1 GCA_016928125.1 Anaerolineae bacterium | reverse complement strand
GAGATCTTGCGCGACCACCTGCGGGCGGGGCGCGACCAGAGCGCCATCGCGCTGGAGGACATCGTGTTCCTGGGCCAGGGCGGGGTGCGCTGCGTGGAATCGGGCGGGCCCGAGCCGGGCATCGGCTGCGCGGGGCGCGGCGTGCTCACGGCGCTGCAGATTCTCAAGGACCTGGACGCCTTTGGGGCCTATGGCGTGGACGTGGTGATCTACGACATCTTGGGCGACGTGGTGTGCGGCGGGTTCGCCCAGCCGATCCGCCAGGGGTTCGCCGAGGAGATCTATTTGCTCTGCGCCGGCTCGTTCATGAGCATGTATGCCGCGAACAACATCGCCAAGGGGGTGCAGCGTCTGGCGCGACGCAGCGTCACCGGCCTGGCGGGCGTGATCTGCAACAGCAGCGGCGACGAGGCGTTCGAGCGGGCCGTGCTGGGGGATTTCGCCGCCACGCTGGGGAGCCGGCTGGTAGGGTTTATTCCGCGCAGCCCGGTGATCGGCGCCGGCGAGGTGGAGGGCCGCACCGTGATCGAGCACGCGCCCCAGTCGCCCGAGGCGGACGTGTTTCGCGCCCTGGCCGGGGCCATGCTGGCCAACGAGGCGCGGGTGATCCCCACCCCGCTGGAGGACGTGGCCGACCTGGAGGCGCTCTACCGGCGGCATCTGTAGGCGCAATCCGCTGTAGGCGCGATGGGCGATCCTCTGTAGGCGCGATGGGTCATCGCGCCCAGGGCAGAGCCGTGATCACCGATCACAGCTACAGAAGAAGGATCGCGCTCGACAGAGCCGTGATCATCGATCACGGCTACAGAAGAGGGAGCGCGGCGACAGGAGAGGGATTGTGGTGGAGGGGCCATGGACCATCTGACGAGCGCGGCAGCAGAGGTGATGCGTGGGCACCCTTGTTTCAGCGAGGAGGCCCACGCCCGCGTGGGGCGGGTGCATCTGCCCGTGGCGCCGCGCTGCAACATCCAGTGCGCCTTTTGCGAGCGGCGGGTGTGCGCTCAGCTTGGCGTCCAGCATCCCGGCTGGACGCGGGAGGTCACGTCGCCCCAAGCGGCGCTGGAGCGGGTGCGCGCCCTGGTGGAGGCCCATCCCGACGAGCGCTTTGTGGTGGGCGTGGCGGGGCCGGGCGAGCCGCTCGCCAACGAGGCCACCTTTGAGGCGCTGGCGCTGGTGGCCGAGGCCTTCCCCTGGTTGACGCGCTGCATCAGCACCAACGGCGTGTTGCTCGAGGCCTCTCTGGAGCGGCTGCTGGCCCGCGGCGTGAGCGCCCTGACGGTGACGATCAACGCGCCCGACGCCGACGTGGGCCAGACGATCTACCTCTGGGCGCGCGATGGCAAGGCGATCCTGCGCGGGCGCGAAGCGGCTGCGTTCATCGTGGCCCGCCAGTTGGCCGGGCTGCGCGCCGCGCTGGCCGCCGGGCTGGCGGTCAAGGTGAACACGGTGTTGGTCCCCGGCGTGAACGACGCCCACGTGGCCCGTCTGGCCCAGCGCCTCGGGGCGCTGGGCGTGCGTATGATGAACCTGATGCCGCTGATCCCCGGCGGGCGCATGGCCGATCGGCGCGTGCCCACCCGCGAGGAGCTGCATGCGGCGCAGGCGGCCTGCGAGGCGTTCGTGCCCCAATTCCGCGCCTGCCAGCACTGCAGCGCCGATGTGATCTGCTTCCCGACGGGGTAGGCGGCTAGCCCTCCTCCTCCCTGGATCCCAGCCGCCGCACCACCGACGCCGCGTGTAAGGGGAGATTGCCGTCACACAAAGACCGTGGGACAAGGCGGAATTGAGCGCAAAAGGCATTGACAGCAGACCAATAGATTAGTAAAATAGCACATAGAGGGTACTGACGCCCTGCCCCTTGTATTCTTGCAAGCCTTCAACGCAGCCCAACATCGCAACCGGGGCGCGCCATGGGAGTGTTTTCCCAGGGCAAGGAGGTCCCCATGCCTTCGCCCTCTACCCATCTGCCCCGCTTCGACCCCATGCCCCCCTGGGCCAACCGCATCCTCTGGATCGATCTCTCCAACATGTCCGTCCGGGCCGAGCCCTCCGCCACCTACCTGCCCGACTATCTCGGCTCGCGGGGGCTCGCGGCGCGCTTGTGCTGGGAGCACTATCCCGAGCCTGTGCCCGCCTTCGATCCCGCCAACCCGCTCATGGTGGTGCCCGGCGCGCTGACCGGCTCGCGGGCGCCCTACGCCGGACGCACACCGTGCACGCCTTTTCCCCGCAGGCCTGGCCCTACGAGTGGTTCACCCGCTCGTCCATCGGCGGGCATTTCGGCGGCGAGCTCAAGCGGGCGGGCTATGACGCCCTGGTGGTCACGGGCGCCGCCGACTCGCCCGTCCGCATTCAAATCCACGACGATGAGGTCCGCGTGCTGCCCGCGGAGGAGCTCTGGGGTCAGGATATTTTCGACGCGCTGGAGGCGCTGGACGCCGCCGAGGGGCGGGGCGCCTACCATCTGACCATCGGGCCTGCGGGGGAGCGGCTGAGCCGCATCGCCACCATCCAGAGCGCCAGCTCCACGGCGGCGGGGCAGGGCGGGTTCGGGGCGGTGATGGGCAGCAAGCGGCTGAAGGCGATCAGCGTGCGCGGGTCGGGGCGCGTGCCGCTGGCCCAGCCGGACAAGGTGGCGGGTCTCGCGCGCGCCCTGGCCGCCATCGGCCAGCCGGGCCCCGCCTACTTTGGTCGGGACCTCGCCAAGCTGAACGCTCAACTGGCGGCGGAGGGCAACGGGCGGGCGCGCGTGGTCGCCTGCACCGAGGGCTGCGTGACACCCTGTGTGGCCGAGTTTGAGGACATGCCTGGCGTCGCCCACGACCGCAAGTGGTCGGGCGTCTGGTTCTGCGTCGCCACATGGTTTCCCGGTGTGCCGCGGAATCCCAGAATGAGCGATCTCGTAGACTGGCACCTCGAGCGACGCGCTGCCTTTGAGGTTAACACGTGCTCCAACCGATATGGGCTAAACCATTGGGAGATACTCGCCATGCCTATGTGGCTGGCTGCCTGCCAGCGGGCGGGCCTGATCGGCGACCTGAATGGCCATCCTATGGACTGGAGTTCGCCCACGTTCTGGGCTGTGTTTCTCCACGACCTGGCCTACCGCGATGGGGTGGGAGATGTTCTCGCCGAGGGAACTTGCGCCGCCAGCCGCCGTCTGCGCCTGGGAGAGAGCCTCGT
>JAFGLK010000470.1 GCA_016928125.1 Anaerolineae bacterium | reverse complement strand
GGCCCAAGATGCACCGCCAAAGCATGCCCTGGCATCCGCAGGTTGTGGGTCGCGCAGATTCGTCCCCCCAAATGTGAACAGTTACGGTCGAAGGCCAGCCCCTCGCCTCCCCGCGAGCGTTGGCGCAAGACCCTTTCGCTCGCGATGCACCAGCTTTGCATAGCACAGGATGCCGAGGGCGTATGGGTCGACCTTCCGGCTTGGGCGGCACTCGTGAGTCGCTGTCTGGCTATGCAGGGCCTCTACATGGCAATGCGGACGGCCCTGGCCAGCTGGCCGGGTTGAAGACCGGCCAGGTGGGGTCTTGACTGGGCGCTGTCTTTGCGCCATAATGATCATGGATAGGTCTGAAATCCAAACTAGTTTGCGTTCGGCGAGACGCCTGAAGATGGAGGTGTGCCGTGGGGATCGGTCCTATGGACATGCGAGACGTAGAGCGCCGCGTGGCGCGCGCCTTTTTCGCCGATGGGATGTTCGAGTGCCTGAGCGGGGTGATGCTGGCCCTCATGGGGGTCTTTATCATCGTGCCGCCTTTGGCTACCATGCTCTATATGCCGTGGCTGCTCTTGACCGTCATCTTTCCGGCAGCGCGGAAAAGGTACATTACGCCCCGCACCGGCTATGTGGCCTCGCCTGGGGGGCGTAGCCGTCAGCGGTTGATGCTCGGTCTCACGGTGCTCTTGCTGGTGGGGCTGCTCTTCTTCGCCATCGGCTTTGCAGACCGGCAATCGCCCTGGATCCAGACATCCATGAATGCCCTGGGCTGGGTGATCGAACACGCCCCGCTGGTCCTGGGGCTCGGATTGGCGGCCTTTTGGGGGGTGATGGGTTGGCGCACCGGCCTGGGGCGGATGCTCGCCTACGGCGTCTCATCGCTCCTGGGCGCCATTGCTTTTTCGGTCGTCCGCCTCAGGCTAGGGTTGCGCGCCATGGCGCTGCTCGTCGCGGTGGGCGCTGTCATGGGCATCTGGGGGTTCGTTGTCTTGATCCGTTTCCTCAAGACGCATCCCCTGCCCGCGCCTGACGGGCCGGAGGCGCCCGAGGGGACGGTGCCATGAGCGGGAACGTGCATCAGAAGCTGGCGCTCAAGGGCGTGAAGGCCCGAGTGCACCGGACCTACTTTGAGGATGGGCTGTTCGAGATCACGGTGGGCCTCTGTTTTCTGGTTGGTTTCCTCAGTCGCTGGACGACTGCGTTGTCCTGGCTGGCACCCGTGCTGATCGGCATCGGCCTGCCGGCGGCCAAGAAACGCATCGCCGGCCCGAGGGTGGGCTATGTCGATCTGGGTGGGGCCTTCAAGGGAGACCGGCGGAAGCAGACGGTCCTGGGGCTCGCTCTGGTCGCGATCATCGTCGGGCTTGTCGCAACGGGCTGGGCGCTCGCGCGGGCGGGCCATCTGCGCTCGACCCCGACGCTGCGCCTGGGCGTGGCCCTGTTCATGGGATTGTTCTGCGGCGGGCTGTTTGCGGGCCTGGCCACGGCTTATGGGGTGCGGCATTTCTGGGGCTACGCGGGCGTCTTTTTGCTCTGCACTGCAGCTCTGCTCTTCGTTCAGGCACCCCTGCCTGTGATTGGCACTCTCTTGATGGTCATGGGGTTTCTCATGCTCGCCGTGGGAGGGGGCCGGCTGGTGCGCTTTCTGCGCAGGTATCCGCGCCCGGCGGGAGCCGCTGCCTTGCGGGACGGAGCGGATCACGATGTCTAGACCGGACAGGGCTCCTGCTCTCGGCAGCGAGGAGATCGAGGCTCTGGCCAAGATCGATCGGGTCGTACATTCTCCGGCGCGGCTGTTGATCCTGGCCTATCTGTATGTGAGCGAGAGCGCCGACTTTACCTTTCTCATGCGCGAGACGGGGCTGACGCGCGGCAACCTCTCGTCCCACATGAGCACGCTCGAGGAGGCCGGCTACATCGAGGTGCAGAAGGAGTTCGTGAACCGACGCCCTCTCACGTTACTGCGCCTCACGCGCAGAGGTCGCCAGGCCTTCCGCGATTACCGTCGCAGTCTGAAGGGCGTGCTCGACGACCTGCCCGACTGAGCCAGGGCGCTTCCTATGGGGGAAGCGCCGGCATCGGCTTGGCGCCCCCCCCACACTCGTATCACAAAGCCAATCATCCGGTCACCAGATTCAGCACACGCCCAGGCACATAGATGACCCGTTCCACGGGGCGTCCGTCGAGGGCGCGCTGCACAGCCTCGCTGTTCAGCGCCAGCTTGCGCGCGCGGGCCTCGTCCATCTCCGCGGGCACGTCCAGGCGCTCGCGCAGCTTGCCGTCCACCTGCACCACCAGGGTGGTCCGCTTCTCGGCGGCCACCTCCTCGCTCCAGGTGGGCCAGGGCTGGCGGTGCACCGAGAAAGGCTGCCCCTGACGCATCCACAGCTCCTCAGTGATGTGCGGCGCCAGCGGGGCGAGCAGACGCAGGAAGACGTGCAGCGCCTCGCGCCACACCTCGGATCGCACGCGGCCTTGCCATGCCTCCAAGCCGTTCGCGCAGGTCATCAGCGCCGCGATGGCCGTGTTGAACTTGAGCGCCTCGATATCGTCCGTCACCTGGGCGATGGTCTGGTGCATCAGCCGCAGCAGCTCACTCGGCTCCTGCGTCGCAGTAGCATCGTCGGGCGCTGGGACCTCCGTGGCCAAACGCCATACGCGCCGCAGGAAGCGGACCATGCCCTGAATGCCGGCGTCGGAAAAGTCGCCGCCCCGCTCGAATGGCCCCAGGAAGAGCATGTAGAGCCGCAATGTGTCGGCCCCGTAGCGAGCGATATAGTCGTCGGGGTTGATCACGTTGCCCCGGCTCTTGCTCATCTTGGCGCCCTCGG
>JAFGLK010000469.1 GCA_016928125.1 Anaerolineae bacterium | reverse complement strand
GGATCTGACCCAGGCCGAGGTCATCGGGCGGCGCCAGGTGGCCGAGCTGATGGCCTTCTTTCGTGAGTGGCTGCCAGGCTTTGAGCAGGTTGTGCTGCTCGAGTCGGCCCCCCAGGTGGGCATCCGCGAGACGCGCCGTGTGGTGGGCGAGCACGTGCTCAGCATGGCGGACCTGCACACCGGGCGCCATTTCGACGATGTGATCGCCCTGGGGAGCTTTCCGGTGGACCTGCACCCCGAGACGGGCGACGGCGGCGGCACCGACACGGGGCGGGCGCGCGGCCTGGCCGCCGCGCCGATCTACGAGATCCCGTATCGGGCGCTGGTGCCGCTGCAGGTGGAGCAATTGCTGGTGGCGGGACGCTGCCTCTCGGCCGAGCGCGAGGCGCTGGCGGCGGTGCGTATCATGCCGGTGTGCTACGCGACGGGCCAGGCAGCGGGCGCGGGTGCGGCGGTGGCCCTGCAGGACGAGATCTCGCCGCGGGACGTGGATGCCGGCCGCGTGCAGGCACTATTGCGCCAGCAAGGCGCCATCCTGGACCGCCCATAGGCGCCCGCTTGGGGGCGCCGAGCCCCAGCTCGGCAGGGCGGTAGGCGCATATACCATGCGCCCGCAGGCCCAGTAGCATCGAGTCACCGCGCGCAACAGGAGGCACAACATGCAGATCAAGATCTTTCGTGGGATGAATTACCGGCGCCTGGGCCGCTCGGGACTGTGGGTCTCGGAGGTGGGTCTGGGGCTGTGGAAGTGGGGCGACCCGACCTACGATGGCTCGCGGGTGGGCGAGCACGCCGGGTTCGAGATCCTGGATCGCGCCCTGGAGTTGGGCGTGACCCATTGGGACACGGCCAACTCGTACAATGCGGGCTCGGGCAACAGCGAGCGCCTGCTGGGGCGCTATTTCGCCAGCCGGGGTTCGCGCGCGCGCGATCTTGTGGTGTTGGCTACCAAGGTGCGCAACGGCGTGCGCGATGAGCACGAGCTGGGGCGTACCTTCGGGCCCAACGAGACGGGCGCCTCGCGCAAGGTGCTGCTGCAGGCCGTGGAGGATTGCCTGCGCCGCCTCCAGACCGACCGCATCGATCTGCTCTACCATCATTCGCCAGCGCTGCTGCCGGATGGCTCTTGGGAGACGCCCCTCGAGGAGACCTGGGACGCGCTCAACACACTGGTGAGCCAGGGCAAGGTGCTCTATTTGGGCGTGTCGAACCGCACCCGGGCGCAGCTCGCTGTGGAGAGCGCCGCGCTGGCGCAGGTGGCGGGTCAGGCCGCGCGTCGGATCGTGGCCGTGCAGAACGGCTACAACCTCATGCAGCGCGGCGGGGCCTCGGGCCACCGGGAGGGCGCGGGCCCGGCCGAGGAGGCTCGTATGCTGGCCTACCTGGCCCAAGAGGGCATCGGTCTGGTGCCCTATGTGCCCCTGGCCGTGGGCCTGTTGACCGGGCGCTACCGTCGGGGCCAGATCGACCCAAGCGGGCGGCTGTCGGACCCAGCCGATGCGGGCTGGGCCGAGCGCTACCTGACCGACGAGAATCTGGAGCGGATCGAGCAGCTCATCGCCATCGCCCAGCGGCTGGGCTGCACCCTGGCCCAGTTGGCCATCGCCTGGCTGCTTTCCCACGAGAGCGTGCCCACGGTGATCGCCGGCGTGACACGCCTCGAGCATCTGGAGGAGAACGCCGGCGCGCCCGCGGTGTCGCTCGACGCGGAGACGCTGGCCGAGATCGACCGCCTGACGGCCGCCGCGTAGGCCAGACGGGGAGTCTGGCTTCGCGCGGCGCCCCACCTGTAGGCGCGCTGGGTCATCGCGCGCAGGGGCCGTGATCGGCGATCACGGCTACAGAGCCGCGGCATGGCCCCTTTGCGCCCTTGGCGTCTTTGCGAGAGACATTCTGCCTCTGGCCAAGGCCGCCAGGGAGGGCACAGAGCCGAGCTGGAGCGCGGCGCCCCCAGGCGATAGCGGCCGCGCTCAGGGCAACTGCCAGTCCTCCACCTTCAGACCCTCCACGCGGGCGAACTCGCCCGTGTTGTGAGTGACCAGCACGGCGCCCAGAGAGCGGGCATGGGCCGCGATCAGGACGTCGTGCGGGCCGATGGGCTCTCCGCGCCGCGCCAGCTCGCAGCGGATCTGCGCCGCCTCCAGGGCCTGCTCCTCACCCCAGTCTAGCGCCTGGACGTAGCGCAGGAAATGGTCCAGGTTGGCCTGGTTGCGCTCCGGCTGGCTCGAGTTGCAGACGCCAAAGGCGAGCTCATAGTGGACGATCTGCGAGATGGCGACCTCGGCCGGTTCGAGCTGCAGGAGCCTTCGGCGCAGGTCGGGCGGCTGACCGTTGATGACGCCGATACAGGCGTTGGTATCCAGCATGGAGCGGATCATGCCAGGGGCGTCCTGGGCGCGTCAGCGGAGAGTCCGCCGGTCGCGGAATAGTCCTCGCTCAGGCCGCTGAACCCCTCGACGAACCCCTCCCACGAGCTCATGCGCGGCGTCACGATCAGGCTGTCGCCCGACTTGACGATGATGACCTCGTCGGCCTCCAGCCGGAACTCCTTGGGCAGGCGGATGGCCTGGCTGTTGCCGCTCATAAAGACCTTGGCGATGGCGCTGGGCATGGCGGCGCCTCCTTCGCGTGCCTACACGCACGTGCCTAAAGACGTATGTATATACATGAGTATATACATTTCCTGCCGAGCCGCAAATTCGGGCGTGCAGACCCGCGATGAGCGATAGTGCCATATGGCCCCTTTGCGCCCTTGGCGTCTTTGCGAGAGCAGGGATGGTCTCACGCCAAGGCGCCAAGGCCGCCAGGGAGGGCACAGAGCCGAGCTGGAGCGCGGCGCCCCCAGGCGAACGCTACAGGAACTTTTCCCAGCTCCCCTTGGGCCGCGCCAGGTATTCGGCCGTCTGCTGGCGCAGGTGCTCCAGCACCGGGTTCACCGGGCGGCCGGGGATGAGCCGGCGCCCATCGCTGAAACCCTCCTCGCAGCCGGCCAGCGTC
>JAFGLK010000468.1 GCA_016928125.1 Anaerolineae bacterium | reverse complement strand
GGCTTTTTCCTGGCGCAGGCCCTGGCCCCAGCCATGATCGAGCGCGGCTGGGGGCGCGTGATTTGGGTTTCCAGCCAGGCCGGCGTGGTGGGCATCCCGGGCCAGCCCGTCTACTGCGCCACCAAGGGCGCGGTCAACCAGCTCGCGCGCACCCTGGGCCTGGAGTGGGCCAGGCACGGCCTGACGGTCAACGCCATTTGCCCCACCTTTGTGGAGACCGCCCTCACCCGTGAGCGGCTCAAGCAGCCCGAGTTCGCCCAGTTCGTGCTGGGTAAGATCCCCGCCGGCCGCCTGGCCACCACCGAGGAGGTATCCGCCTGCGCCGTGTTTCTGGCCAGCGAGGAGGCCGCCATGGTCAACTGCCATACGTTGATGGTGGATGGCGGCTGGACCGCGTGGTGAGCTTTGCTTGGCCCTTACGACAAGAGTCGCCGTGTGACACCCTGGAGGATATTATGTCAAGTCAACCCGCTTTCGCAGGCATCTATCCCCCCATCGCCACGCCCTTTGACGACGACGGAGAGGTCTCCGTCGCGGGCCTCAAGGCCAACGTGGCGCGCTGGAATGACACCCAGCTCACTGGCCTGGTGGTCCTGGGCTCCAACGGCGAGTTCCCGTACATCGAGGACGACGAACGCGACCTGATCATCGGCACCGTGGTCGAGAATGCGCGAGAGGGCCTGCGCATCGTCGTGGGCACGGGCCGCGAGTCGACCCGCGCCACCGTCCGCGCCACCCAGCGCGCCGCCGAGCTGGGCGCCCACGCCGCCATCGTGGTGCACCCCTCGTATTACACCGGGCGCATGACCGACGCCGTCCTCTACGAGCACTATCGCGCCGTGGCCGAGGCCTCGCCCATCCCCGTGCTGATGTACAACGTGCCGGGCTTTACCGGGGTGAATATGTCGGCCGCTCTGGTGGCGCGTCTGGCCCAGGTGCCCAACATCGCGGGGATCAAGGACACGGGCGGCAACATCGTGCAGATCGCCGACATCGTGCGGCAGACGCCGCTCGGCTTCACGACCCTGGCGGGCTCGGCCAGCTTTCTGCTGGCTTCACTGGCGGTCGGGGCGCAAGGCGGCATCCTGGCTTTGGCCAACCTGGCGCCCGACGAGTGCGTACAGATGGCTGCGCTCTTTTACGCCGGGCGGCTGGAGGAGGCCCGGGCGCTGCAGCATCGCATCCTGCCCACCAACGCAGCCATCACCTCACGTTACGGCGCGGCCGGGCTCAAGCACGCCATGGCGCTACGGGGTTACTATGGCGGATTGCCCCGGCCGCCACTTTTGCCGCTCACCGAAGCCGAGAAGACGGACGTCGAGCGCATCCTGCGCGAGGCGCAACTGCTCTGAGGGCCAGCCAAGCTGCGGGACCCGCGCCTCGTTGTGGAATCGGGCGTTCGGGTCCCAGCTTGCCGCCGATGATGCGGTTCTGACTTTGTGGGCACAACCCAGGGGCCCAGATCTGTTCTTGCTGCCAGAGCGGCCTTGCCGCTCAGCGGCCTCGCCGCTCAATCCCCCGCGCGCGTGTCGATATCCCCCGGATAGAGCAGGGCCTCGCGGTTGCGCTCGCCCGTGCGGATGCGGATCACGGTCTCGATAGGATAGACAAAGATCATGCCGTCGCCCGCCTCGCCGCTACGGGCCGCCTCGATGATCGTCTCGATCGTCTGGTCCACGTTGTGGTCGCTCAGCACGATGTTGAGCTGCACCTTGGGGAGCAGATCCACTCGATAGGTGCCCGTGCGCCCGGCCAGCTCGATGCCGCCCTGGCGACCGTGGCCGCGTACCTCAAACACGTTCATCCCCACGATGCCGATGGCCTGAAGGGCGCTCTTGACGTCGCCGAGCTTCTCTTCGCGGATAATGGCTTCGATTTTCTGGGTCATGTGGGTCCTCCAGCTCTGTCGTCTCGTCTAGGCGTAGGCGCGCTCGCCGTGCTCGCTGATATCCAGCCCGACCTCTTCCTCCATATGTGAGACCCGCAGGCCCATGCTGACATGCAGCAACTTGGCCAGCCCCCAGGTCACCACAACGGCCAGCGCGATGGCCGCCAGCGCGCCCACCAGCTGGATCAGGAATTGGGCCGGGTTCCCATAGAAAAGGCCATCCGCGCCCGCCTCGTTCACCGTGCGCGTGGCAAAGAGGCCGGTGGCCAGCGCGCCCCACAGGCCGCCCAGGCCGTGGCAGGCGAACACGTCCAGCGATTCGTCGAGCCCCAGGCGATCCTTGACGATCTTGATGCCATAGTAGCTGATCGCCGCCGCAGCGCCGCCGATGACCAAAGCCGCCAGCGGCGTCACAAAGCCGGCCCCGGGCGTGATCGCCACCAGCCCCACTACGGCGCCCGTCACGATGCCCAGCACGCTGGGCTTGCGATCGCGCCAGGCCAGCAGCATCCACACCAGCCCTGCGGCGGCCGCCGCCGTGTTGGTGGTGACCACGGCATGCACGGCCAGCCCATCGGCCGCCAGGGCGGACCCGCCATTAAAGCCGAACCAACCCATCCAGAGCAGCCCGGCGCCCAAGACGCTGTAGGGGATGTTGCTGGGCTCAAAGGCCGCCTGCCCAAAGTGGCGCCGGGGCCCGATGGCCAGGGCAAAGGCCAG
>JAFGLK010000007.1 GCA_016928125.1 Anaerolineae bacterium | reverse complement strand
TGGTCGATCAGGGAGCGCTGGTCTGTTTGGTGCGCTTTCGCAGCGACCAGCCCGTCAATCTGCAGCTCTTCGCCCCCTCGGGCCGCCTGGTGGGCGAAAGGTTCGGCCGGGTGGCTGAGGGCCAGACGATCGCCGTGGTGGGCTTTGAGTTGGAGATGCCCGGTCCCGAGCGGGCGGGCGTGTGGCGCGCCGTCGCGGAGATGCCGGGGCAGACGATCGAGCGAGAGATCCGCATGCCACGTTAGGGAGCTCGTGCTGCGAGGCCGCTGCGCGTCGCTCTCGAGCGTATGTAGGGGCAAACCATCCGTGGGGAGGCATCCTCACAGTTGCGTCTCCACGTACGATGTCGGCGTGGGCCGCGTCCGCGCGAGCCGCGTCCGCGCGGCAGGAGGACACCATGAGGAGCTTGACGCAGACGCTCTTGTGCATCGCACTGTGCGCTGCCTGTGCGCTGTGCGGCTGTCGTAAGGCCACGCCGACACCCACGCCCCGTCCAACGAGCACGCCTACCCTGATCCCATCCCACACGCCAACGCCCAGGGACACACCGACGGCCGAGGACGCAACCAGGGAGGGGTTGTTCGGACAGCCTGTAACGGCGTCTCCAACGCCCGAGTCCATCGACGTGGACAAGGAGAACTTATGGGACATGCCCGTGCCTGGGGCGACCCCGCCAGGGACGCCGACACCTACGCCCGACACGGGGCTAGCCGACACGGGCGAGGCCGACAAGGAGAGCGTCTTTGCGGCCCCCATCTGGATCACGCCCATGTCAGGGGCGCTGCTCATGGCCCTGTGTGGCCTTGAGGCCGGTGAGGCGATGCCTGCCATCGGGCTGCGCATCGCCGCCGAGGGCGCGCTGGTCTGCCTGGCGGGGTTCCCCAGCGACCAGCCGGTGCGGATCGCGTTGTACGCCCCAGAGGCCCAGCTCGCTGCGGAGGAGACGGGCCGGGTCAGCGTGGGGCAACCGATCACGGTGGTGGGCCTCGATCTGGAGTTGCCCGGCGCCCAGCGCCCCGGGGTCTGGCGCGTTGTGGTGGAGCTGCCGGGCCAGACCTTCGAGAAGCAGGTCACCGTGGCCGAGCGCGGCACGCTGAAAGGCCGCGTGGTGTGGAACGAGCGGCCGATCGCCAACGTTCCAGTGACCCTCCGCGTCGAGGCGTCGCCCCAGGCCGCGATCCTCGGCCAGGCGAGAACCAGCGGCGAAGGGCGCTTTTCCATCGCCGACATCCCGCTGGGGTCGGTGGCCATCTACGCCAAGCCGGATGATCCGGCCTACTGGGTGTGGGCGCTGGAGGTGGTCGATGTGCGCACCGACGGGGTCACCGATGCGGGAGACATCGCCGTGTGTCGCGGTTTTGACCCGATCGCACCCGCCGGCGGCGCGGCGCTGCCGCGCGGTCAGCCCGTGCGCTTTGCTTGGCCCACGGTGCCAGGCGCAGCAGAATATGAGCTCCGCGTCTTCACGGGCGGCAAGTTTGCCTTCCAGGGCAGGACTCAGGCGACCGAGGTGTCGGTGGCCCTGGCGCCCAACCCCGACTATGGCTGGCGCGTGGACGGATTCAACCCCCAGGGCCATATCATCGCCTGCAGCTATCCACGCACTTTCCGAGTCGAGTAGCGACCAGGTGCCGGGCACCCGACGCTTCCGGGCCGCTTGCGCTCCCTCGGCGAGGCCCGTATACTCCCGCGGCGACCCATCCTGATCACCTGGAGGTTTCCCATGTCAGAACGAGGCGTTCCCCCCATCACCATCACCGACGTGCAGACCATCCTGACCGCGCCTGACGGCATCCGCCTGGTGGTGGTCAAGGTGCTCACCAGCGAGCCAGGGCTCTATGGCCTGGGCTGCGCCACCTTCACCCAGCGCCCGTTGGCCACCGCCGAGGCCATCGAGAGCTATCTGAAGCCCTTTGCCATCGGGCGCGATGTGGACCGCATCGAGGATCTTTATCAGGCGGCCTATGTGAGCTCGTACTGGCGCAGCGGGCCGGTGCTCAACAACGCCCTCAGCGGCCTGGATGAGGCGCTGTGGGATATCAAAGGCAAGCGCGCGAGCATGCCCGTCTACCAGCTGCTGGGCGGCAAGGCACGCGAGGCGGTGCCGGTGTACGTGCACGCCTCGGGCGGCGAGTTCGTCGAGGTCGAAGATCGAGCGCGGGCCTTCATGGAGCAGGGCTTCCGCTACATCCGCTGCCAGGTGGGCATCCGCGGCTATTCCACCTACGGCAGCCGCGGCGGCCAGGTGAGCACGGCGCTGGACGCCACACAGCAGCGCACCTTCGAGCCCACTCCCTATGTGCTCACCGCGCCCAAGCTCTTTGAGCATCTGCGCACCACCCTGGGCGACGAGATCGAGCTGCTGCACGACGTTCACGAGCGCATCCCGCCCATCCAGGGGGTGTGGCTGGCCAAGCAGCTGGAGCCGTATCGCTTGTTCTTTCTGGAGGACCTGTTCGCACCCGAGGACAATGACTACTTCCGCATGGTGCGCGAGCAGTGCTCGGTGCCCCTGGCCATGGGCGAGTTGTTCGTCAACCAGGCCGAGTACGT
>JAFGLK010000467.1 GCA_016928125.1 Anaerolineae bacterium | reverse complement strand
CAGCGGTCTCCCCCATCATAGGCGAACTGAACCTCATAGTCCCCCACAGAGAGCCCGGCGGTCACCTCGGCGATACCGCTCGCCCCGCTGGCTGTGACCACGGTGGTCTCGACGCCCGGATGATCCCGCCAGGTGAACACCTGGCGCGCCACGATCATTTCAATGCGAGAGCCTTTCGGCATACCTGCCTCCTACCATAGATGACAGCCGCCTTGGAGGCGGCTGTCGTCCTGATGTCAGAGCAGCTCGCGTGGACACGCGCGCTGCGTTGTGTTGGCTTGTCAGCCCTGGTGATAGTACACGTCCCAGCCCAGATACTTGACAAAAGCTTCGTTGAGCACGTCGGCCACCTGCGAGGGATTGAGGGCCACATGATGCTCAAAGCCGTGCTCGCAGATGTGGTGCAGCAGCTTCTGAAAGTCCCGCACCTGGATCACACCGTACCCACCAAAGGTGCTCACCACATCGTCGGTGATCTCGGCCTCGCCCAAATAGGCCCGAATCTTGCCCGTATAGTCGTTGGTCGACACACGGCAGAAGGTCACCTTGCGCGGCTGGATCCGCCCCACCAGCGTGCCGTAGGTGTTCTCCTTGCCCACGGTGCCCGCGATGATCTCCTGGTAGTCCATCACCGCCTGGTTCCCGAAGAACTCCTGGGGCAGATTGCTGCAATGGAACACCACCCCCTTGTCGGGGTCGTCGCCATAGTTGTTATTCCAATCGAGCAGGGCGCTGGGGGCGCCCGAGGCCAGCACCATGGCGTACATCCCAATCAGGCCGGTGATATCGGTCTCGCAGGCGCTGGGCATCAGCTTGTTGCTGAGCATGCTCATCACCGTGCAGGGCACCACGCCATAGTACTCCTCCATCGAGGTCCAACACTGCACAGCCGTGCCCACCAGCTCGTGCTCGGCGATCCAGGCCTCCATCACCACGGCGAACTTGGCCATCTTGAGCAGCGCCTCCGGGGGCGTCTTGCCGGTCTGCAGATAGCCGCCGATCTCTTCGAGCTTGGCCACGACTTGGGGATCATGGTCCGCCAACTGCCAGGCGCGCCCAAAGATCTCGGAGAGGTCCACCGACTCGACCGCGATGCCCGCGCGCTCGAGCAACTTCTCGCTGTAGCGCACCGTGATGAACGCCGCCGGACGGGCGCCCAGCTGGCCAAAGCGCGCCTTGCGCAGCCCCTTGACCACTCGGCAGACCCCGGCGAACCACTGCAGATCCTTGCGAAAGCTCTCCGACTCGGGGTCTACAGTGTGCAGCGTCGTCAAGCTATAGGGGATGCCATACTGGCTCAGGTTGTTGCACGAGGACATCTTGCCGCAGAAGCTATCCCGACGGTTGGCGATATCGAGCTTGCCGGGATCGTCGGGATAGGCGTGCACGAGCACAGGCACATTCAGGCCCGCCAGGCGGACGGTGTCGGCCACGCCACGCTCCTCGCCGAAGTTGGGCAGGGTCACCAGAATGCCGTCGATCTCCTCGCGATGCGCCTTGAAAAGCTCGGCGCACTTTTTCGAGTCCTCCCAGGTCTCTACGGCGCCGAAAGCCGTATCCTCAGGGCCCAGGGCAATTGCCTGGATGCCCTCGTCTTCCAGGACCCTCAGGATCGTCGCACGGCCCTCCTCGCACAACTCCGATGGGAAAAAGCCGCGGTTGCCTACGATAACGCCCAGGGTAGTCATTGCAGTATACCTCCTGCTTCGGATGGATCAGCTAGGGTCATTATGCCCCGATCGCAGGTCGCTGTCTAGCGAGCAAGCACCCGGCGAGCTAGCTCATCCGCCTGACGCGCAGCCCGAGTGGCTCGGGCATCGGCCTCCAGAGGCGCCTCGGTGGGGACCGCCTCCTCACGCGCCAGATGAGCCTCCATGGCCCGGCGCCCGGCATCGACCAGCGCCTCTCGGCGGGTCGCGCTCATGGCGAACTCGGTTGTGCCATAGCTCTCGGCTGGCAGGCGGACCACCAGGTCCTCGAAGGCCTCCAGCACCATCTTGTCGTGGGCCTGAGTGAGCGCATTGACCAAACCCCGCAGACGCTGGACGGTCGGCAGCTCGGATAGATCGATGGGCGCCTCATAGGGAATCGAAGCGTCCAACGCCTCAACGGGCAGGCTCTCGTCGATCAGCAGCCCCAATACGTGCCCCGCCTCTTTGGGACCCATCACAGCCATGACGTAGGGCGCATCCGATACCAGCAGCTCCAGGGGGAAATTGGAGAGCAGGCCGCCATCCACGATGCGGTGCCCGCCGATCGCCTCGCCGCGATAGGCGCCCCATGACGCGCGCCACACCACCTCCTGCCACAACAGCGGGATGCTCATCGACATGCGCACGGCCCACACCAGCGGGCAGTGGGGCGCGGTATAGTGGTTCAGCACCAGCAGACGCCCGGCCGTGATATCGGCCGCCACCAGCGAGAGGTGACGCCCGGTGGCGCGATACAGCGCCTCCAGTGTCACCGCGCCAAAGCGCCGGGGCTGGCCCTGGAAGGCGCCGCTCTCCAGCTTGCCCTCCAACCAGGTCAGAAAAGCGTGCGCCGAATACCAGCCTCCTCGCTCGATGAACGAATAGACGTGACGAAAACGGGGATGCCTGGCCAGGGCGGAGGCGATCCAATCGTCCAGCCTGTCCTCCAGAGCGGCCGGTAGGCCGGGTATTTCCAGATCGCGCAACAGGCGGCGCGTCGCGCTATCGGTCAACTCGTCCGGACTCACATCCTGGGGCGCTCCCATGAAGCTGGCAAAAATCGGCTCGCCATCGGAGGCGGTCTCGCCCAGGGCGGCGAGCATCTCCTGGCTGTCATAGCCCACGGCCATCAGGGCCGCCGTGATCGCCCCGGCAGAGGTGCCCAGCAGCCGGCCGATGGTGTGCCCATGCGCCTCAAAGGCCTGCAGCGCCCCCACAAAGGCCATGCCCTTGGCGCCGCCGCCCTCAAAGACCAGATCATACTGCATCGCGCCGTCCCTCCTTGAGCCTATCCGAAGTCCAGCCCCCAGCCCGAGAGCTCCTCCTTGAGCTCCGCATAGATGCGCGCGTAGGTTGGACGAGGCTGTGCGGCCATCAGGTCATAGCAGGCCTCGATCTCCTGGCCCGGCTCGGGCTCGCCCAGGCTCTCGGCGACGCGTGCGCAGATCGCGCCAGCCTGCGCGCGATTCAGCCGCGCGCGACGGGCGGCGTCGGCCACCGCGGCCAGCCAGCGTGCCTCCAGCGGCGTCTGCCCGGCGTTCATCTGGGCGCGACTGTGTCTCGCCACGTACAGGTTTGCCCCGTTGATATGCGCCTCGATGGCCCGCAGGGCGATCTCAGCCAGGTTAGAATGCGTGCCTGCCCCCGAGGCGGAGAATCCCAGGGCCATGCAGATCATGTCCGTATGAGTGTTGAGCGCCTGGGTCACGACGGAGCGAGCCCAGGCTGTGGGACGCAACATGCTGCCGCTGGCTCGCGGGCGCGGTTGCCCCTCTACACCAACCACATTGACCTGTACACCATAGACCAACATCGCCGCCAGAGCCTTGGCCACGCCTTCGATCAGCGCCCCTTCGAGGCCGCCGCAGAAGCCACCCACGATCCCAAAGCTCGCACTCAGGCCGAACAGCCCATAGTCCTGAGCGATGATGGCCGTGGTCAGGAGATCCGTCTCCATCTTGACATCGGGCAGGATCGACAGCAGCATGCCATCGCCCGGCCGCAGGCCGCACTCTCGATCGAGCGCCGCCAGAAGCGCGCCCGCATGGGTGTTCAGGGGATAGAGGGCGATCGCCAGGCCCGGGCGCCCGCCAACCTCAGCCGCGTGACGGAGCTGCATCACCTGGCGATGCGCGCCCCACGCCTCCAGAGCCGGCCCAAAGATGCGCCTTCCGCCCATCTCGGCAGCCGTGTACCCCTCGATGAAATCCACGCGCGGGTCAGCCGCATAGATCGCGGCCACGCGCTCCGCCACTCGCTCATCAAAGGGCGCATGCATGCCCGGGCAGAGGTTCAGGGCCTCGTGCCCGATCGGCTGGCGCTTGCTCAGCACACGCACATCTGCCCCCTGGCCGATGGCAAGATGCGCGGGCGTTTCGCGCGCAGCGGCCAGCACCTCCTCGCGGCTGAACTGCACGACCCGCTCGCTAGAGGCGCAGTACACGCCCATCTCGACGAGCAGGTCAACGCCGGCCGCAAAGGCGCGAGCCGTCAGACCCTCATCTTCATTGAACCAACCCACATCGGCGGGCATATGGATATCGTACCGCTGGGCCAACTCCGTCACCTTGGCAAAGAGCCCCATCTCCCAGCTTGTCGGCGTCGCCCCGGGCGACGACGCCATGCGTGGTCCCGTCTGCGCCCGCTCAGCCACATCCAGCAGGTCGAGAGCCATCCGCTCATGCACCTCCGTAGGCCGCGCTAGATCCAGGAGCGGCCTCAGGCCAGACCCGTCAAGACCTTGGCCACCTGCACGGCCTCGATCACGTCGCGCCCGTACCCGTCCGCGCCGATCTCCTCCGCCCAGGCCTCGGTCACCGGGCCACCGCCCACGATCACCTGAAAACGCTCCCGCAGTCCCTGAGCCTTCAGATCCTCGATCACCTCACGCTGATAGGGCAGCGTGGTGGTCATCAGGCATGACAGCCCGATGAGGTCCGCGCCCACTTCTTGGGCGCGCTGAATGAACGTGGTGCTGCGCACGTTCACCCCCAGATCATGGACCTCAAAACCCGCGGCGCGCAGCATCACGGCCACGATGTTCTTGCCCAAACTGTGCAAGTCGCCCTCCACGGTGCCGATCACGATCACCTTTCGCTCGGCGAGTTCCCCGCTTGTGACCGCCCGCTGCAGGACGTCACTGGCGGCCTCGATGGCATTGCCTGCCAACACCAGATGCGGCAAGAAGAACTCACCGCGCTCAAAGCGGTCGCCCACCTCGTTGGCCGTCTCGGCCACGGTGGTATTGAGCACAGTCACCGGGTCTAGCCCGGCGGCGACGATCGCTTGGGCGGCGAATTGGGAGCGCTCGGCGTCATACTCCAGGATCGCCGTCGACAGCCGCTCGAGCAGTTCTTCAGGGCTTGCCATGCTTCCTCTCCTCGTGTGTTATGCGGTGACGGTGCCAGCCTGCGAAGTGCGCCGACGTTGGTGGAGCCTCCGCGTGGCCTCTCCTATCGGGGGCAACCGCCCGAGACACGGCGACGCGCAGGCTAGAACGCCAAACCGAGATGCTCGCCAAGCCAACGCTGCACCGACGCGCCCAGCGCGCGGTACTCGGGGAGGGGCTGGTTGGCCCGCAGATCCCACAGCGCGCGAATGTCTCTCCCTGGCTCGGTGGGCTGGCCTTCCAGCTCCGCCGTCAGCCGGCGCATCAGGCGCGGCAGGTCGTCTCGCCCGATGCCCGCCCGCTGGGTGGCCTCGGCCACCTCCTCCGCAAAGAGGATCTCGTGGGGCGTACGCCGCGCATTCATCGTGGCCACGTGCCAGTCGGGAGCGCTGCCTTGTCCGCCGGCCACACCGGACCCGATGCTGGCCATTGCGATCTCGAGCAGATGCGAGCGGGTGCCGGGCCCCGAGCAGTGGCCCACGCCGCCGCCCGTGTTGAGGCCCTCCCCGCCCCACAGGGGAGTCACGCGGCCCAGAGCCTGCGAAGAGAGCGACGAGCCCCAACTCATGAGGGGCTGCACCCTGAAGTGGGTTCGCCGCGACATGCGTATGTCGCGAATGCCGCCGCCGCCCAACACATCGCCATAGGCCATCCAGCCCACGATCGGCTTGACGATCGATTCGATCACCCCGCCTGCGACGCCTCCGCAAAAGCCGCCCACCGCAGCCCCACCCCCGCCGTTGAGCGCCGTGGCGCCATAGTCCCGATAGACCACCGCGGCGGTCAGCATCTCAAGGTCGAGCTTGATGTCAGGTAGGGTGGAAAAGAGCACCCCGTCCGTCGGTCTCAACCCATCGAACGGACCGATCGGCGCCGTAAGCACCGCATCGGCGGTGCTTAGCGGGTAATAGAAGGCCGCCAGCCCCGGGCGGCCAGCCTCGATGAAGGCCCGCCGCATCTGGGCCACCGCATGTCGCCCGGCGGCAGCCTCCAGGGGCACGCCATAGATCTCCCGGCCGTGCAGCCGCCGGTAGTTGTAGCTTTGCAGATAGCCCAGGCTAGGGCCGAGCGACTGCACAAAGCTGCGCGCCACATCGACGGCGATCTCATCCTCAAAGGGGGCATGCAGAGCCCCGGTGCCCACGCCGGGCGCTATCTCGCCTGGCCCATCCCCAAACCGCCGGGCGTCGTCGCCTTCGCCCACCACCACGCTGCGAGGAGCCTCCAGAATGGCCTGACGCACCTCGGCCTCGCTGATCTGAACGACCCGCTCAGTCTGGACACACCAGATGCCCATCTCGCACAGGAAGGCCATGGCCGCCTCGAGAGCGCGCTCAGCCACAGCCTCATCGTTGTTGTGAAAGCTCTCCCAAGAGTCGTCTTCAGGGACCGCGATCTGGTATCTGTCCGCCAGCTCATTCATCTTGCGGAACAGAGCCATGTCCCAGTCGCGCTCCGTCATGCGGGGGCCTGTCCGCGCCCGCTGGGCAATGTCAAGCATGCTGAGCATGATCACCTCCGTACCTTGGCCAGCTAGGGCCAGACCCATTCGAGGGAGGCGCGCCGCTCCGGTCATGAGCCCGCTCAGAACGCCAAACGCACACGAGAACCCAGGCAACGCGCGAGCGCGGCCTCTGTTCGAGGCTCACCGGCGCCCGGTCGCGAGTCAGGCCTGATCCGATGTCAACGCCAGGCGACGCAGCGCCACGTCATTCTAGGCAGACTCCTCGTCGATGTCCAACGGGGATGAGTCTGACGAGCCAAAGGCCAGACGCAGGGCCTGCTGCGAGACCTGGCGGTAGACTTGGGCGATCTCTTCGGTGAGGCCCTCGTGCTGAGCGAACGTCGGGTCACCCAGGATCTTGAGCAGCTCTGTTTCCACGTCGGGCGCGCGCACACGGATCTCAATCCCGTTGGCCTCCGGCCCAATCTGCCAGAAGCGGTCCGCAGAGGCGGCCAGCGCTTGTGACGCGCGGCCCTGTGAGTGCGAAAGGGGCGCAGGCCCCGGCCCCGCCTCGAGGCGCGCCGTCCGGTCCCTCCGCAGCGCGACGAGGATCTGCTCACGGGTGCGCCCGCGCAAGGCGAGCAGGGCCCAGGGATCCTCATCCAAGCGCTCTGCCACAGCATAGCAGGTCGCCGCCACGTGCTTGCAGGGCCGCGCAGGGTCTGAACAACCGCAGTGGCCGCGAAACTCGTACGGCCGAGCGGGAAAGAGGCTCGCCCCAGCAGCCTGGAAGGCAGCCTCGATCTGTGGAGGCATCTCACCGCTCAGCAGTTCGGCGGCGTAGAGCGCACGGTCCGCGAGGGCCTCGATCACGCTGGCCCACTGGGCATCCGAAAGCGTCTCCACCTCAATGCGTACGCTGTAGGGCTGGCTGCGCGCGCCTTTAACCGAGGCGAGGATGAGCCCGATGTGAACCTCGAGGCCGCTCACCTGTCCCAGGCGTGCATAGGCGCGACCGCGGTCGAGTCGCTCCGAGCTCACCAGCCGCGCCACGGCCTGGAGCCAGTGATTGCCCCACCAGGTGCGGGCAAAGCTGCTTGGTTGCGTGTCCATACTCACTCCGTTTCGATCGCCTCAGCCCGCAGGCGAACCAGTTCACGCAATTCGTCGCTGCTCAGCTCGGTCAGCCAGCCTTCGCCGTCCCCGACGATGTTCTCAGCCAGCTCGCGCTTGCTCTCGATCAGTTCGTCGATGCGCTCCTCCAATGTGCCCACGCAGATGAACTTGTGCACCTGCACATCGCGCGTCTGGCCGATGCGAAAGGCCCGGTCGGTGGCCTGATCCTCCACAGCTGGATTCCACCAACGATCGAAATGGAAGACGTGGTTCGCGCGCATCAGGTTGAGCCCCAGGCCCCCGGCTTTGAGCGAGAGCACGAAAATCGAGGGGGCGTCCTCATCCTGCTGAAAGCGCGCCAACATCTGATCGCGCCGATGCTGGGGCGTGCCCCCGTGCAGAAAGAGCACCTCGGCGCCGAACGTATGCTGCAGATGCGCCTGCAGCAGATGCCCCATGCTCGCGAACTGGGTGAAGACCAGCGCCCGATCGCCCACCTCCAGGGCCTCCTCCAACATCTCGGTGAGGCGGTTCAGCTTGCCCGAGCGCTCCCCCATCGAGGAGCCATCGCCTAGATAGAGCGCGGGATGATTGCACACTTGCTTGAGCCGCATAAGCATGGCCAGGACCAGGCCCCTGCGGCGCATGGCGCCATCTTCAGCTGTCTCGCTGAGCGCCCCCATGGCGCTCTGGACGATGGCCTCGTAGAGCGTGGCTTGCTCGCGCGTCAGGTTGCAGTAGACACGATACTCGAACTTCTCCGGAAGATCCTGAATCACCTTCGGGTCGGTCTTGAGGCGACGCAGAATAAAGGGGCGCACCATCTTGCGCAGGCGCTCTGCCGCCTCGCCCTCGTGGTAGCGCTCGATCGGCAGCGCGAAACTGCGGCGGAAGCTCTCGAATGACCCCAGATAGCCGGGGTTGAGGAAAGCCATGATGGACCAGAGCTCAGAGAGCCGGTTTTCTACAGGCGTTCCCGTCAAGGCCACGCGATGGTCGCCTACCAGCCGTCGCGCCGCGCGAGCTTGCTTGGTGGCGGGGTTCTTGATGTTCTGAGCCTCGTCCAGAATGACGGTGCTCCAATGAACCTGGGTCAGGTCGTCTATGTCGCGACGCACGAGGCCGTAGGTGCTGATCACCAGGTCACTCCCCTCGGCCCCCTCCACAAAAGCCCGCCCTTCCGCACGCCCTGAGCCATGGTGAACCATGACCCTCATCCCCGGGGCGAAACGCTCCACCTCGCGGCGCCAGTTCCCCACCACCGACGTCGGGCACACCACCAAGGCCGGAGCGATCCCTGGGTCCTGGGCGCGCTCATGCAGAAGCAGCGCGATGGCTTGGATCGTCTTGCCCAGGCCCATGTCGTCGGCCAGGCAGGCGCCAAAGGCATACCGGCGCAGAAAGGCCAGCCACGAGTAGCCCAGGACCTGGTAGGGGCGCAACTGTCCCACGAGTCCCGGCGGCGACGGCAGCACCCCAAAGGGCTCCTCGCCGCTGAGCGCCTCGACCATCTCAGACAGGCGCTCATCCAGCTCTGGTCCATCCAAAGTCAGGCCTTCGAGAGCCTCGTCTACCCCCAAGGCCAGAGAGAGCGCCTCAGAGAGGGGCATGTCGCCCTGCAGGCGCCGCTTCTCCCAGAAGGCGATGGCGGCCTCGACCTGATCCGGCTGCAATAGAACCCAGCGCCCGCGCACCTGCACCAGAGGCGTTTTCAGCGCGGCGAGCTGTTCGAACTCCGCAGGGGTGAGCACCTCGTCACCCAGGGCCAACTGCCAGTCATATGAGACCAGCGCCCTGAGCCCCAGACGGCTTTCGGCGTTCCCGTCCATGCTGAGTCGCACACGCGCGCGAAGGCGGGCATCGGGACGGTTCCACCAGGGCGGCACGAGCACGCCAAAGCCAGCCTCCTGCAGCAGTCGGACGGTCTCGCGCAGAAAAGTATACAGCTCTTTGTCGCTCAACGTGACCGCCTCGGGCCCTTGAGCGCTGAGGCTGCGCCGGACCGGCGCGCAGAAGCGAGCGGCGAGGCCCAGGCCCTCCAACAGCTTCTCTTGAGGCTGATCAAAGCGCCGATTGAGGAAACTGAGCGTGTCGCCCCGTTCGCGCCACACGTCCCGCGCGGGCACCAGCAGGCTGGGATCATCCGTGGCCTGCAGAAAATAGCGCAAGGTCCAGTGAGGCGAGATGATGGCCGCGCGCTCGGCGTCGAACTCGGGCGGCTCCAGTCGGAAGCAGATACGGAACGCGGCCTCACTCTCGGGCTTGGCCCGCTGGGACCAACTCCGCCAGGCTTGATAGAAGCGGTCCAAGCCGACCGATCCTTCTCCCATGGCCTGCATCTCGCCCTCAGGCGCCCGCAGAGCGCGCCACCAGGCCTCGCCTAGAGCCCCTCCCATAGGGCGCGAGAAACGACTCGTCATCGGCGCAGGCGCCACGACCTCCGCCAATTGCTCATCCTGGGCGATCCAGTCACGCACCGCCCCATCGATCAGGGCCTCCAGAAAGCTCTGCAGCAGACTCGCGGCGCTCAGCGCTTCGTCGCCGGCGCCCTCAAGATCGGCCCGCTCGCGCAGCACCGCTCGACACGCGTCAGGCATGGCCGCGGCCAAAGCGGCAAACCGCTCCGCATCCTGCGCCTCATCCAGCGCAGGCTGCCACACGGCGCGTACCGGTCCCCCATTGCGATCTGACATGGCCGGGCGGCGCTCTGACGCCTCTGCGTCCTGCTTGGCGCGAACCGCCGGCAAGAAGCGCTGACCGGCCATCAGTTCCAGACCGAACTTGGCCGCCAGGCCCCAGTATCGCAGGTCGCTCCCCAGACGCTTTGAGGTGGAGATCTGGTGGTTCTCGCGAGGCAGAGATACCAGCATGGGGAACATGTCCACCAGACTCAGCCCAAGGCCCTCGACCCGCCAGGGCAGCAGCCTCGGGCGCTCGCCCGTGGGCTCGGGCATGGCATCCACGAGCCAGCGAGGCACCAGGGGCGCCCCTTGAGCTGAGGGGAGCAGCACCGCCCGCGTGAGACGCTTGGCCGCGCGCCAGTCTCCGCCAGGACTCAGCTCGGCCGCCAGGTCGGCCACCTCAAGGGCGCTGGCTCCGCAAGGGTGACGTTGCACGCGTCGCAGGTCGCTGACTGGGTTCAGGTGGTCGGCACCGCGCTCGGCCCAGAGGAAAAACAGGGGCTGTTCCCCATTCTCTCCTGCCGGAAGCCACGTGCCATGCAGAACAGATCGCATTGTGATGGCCAGGCCTTTCGCAGCCAGAATCTGGGCCCAAGGCGCCCAGGCCAATGGGACAGCATGTGATTATACTCCGAATCGAGCCATCCGTCCAGCGGTGACAAAGGTGGCTGTACGACTCTGTGGGCCAGAGCGGGGCATGCCTCATGTCGTGGCCAGATCCGACGAGGTCGCGCCCCGCGGCGCTCGTTGCCATCCGGTGGTACCTGTGCTATCATACGCCCATATCCTACGGAGAGACGCCCTATGGCTGAGTTTGTGCCCTCACAGCCCGCGCCCGACGATCTGTTCTGGGTGCGCGAGCTGCTGGATGGCCTGTTCGAGATCGACGACATCACGCCGGGGATCAACGCGGGGCGAGCGTTGCGCATTCGCGGGCGCTTTCTGGCCGACAGCAGCCAGGTCTTCGCGCATCTGGCGCCCAAGGTGCGAGCGCGCGGCAGGACCTTGCTCTTCCGCAAGGAGGAAGGCCAGCCCGTCATCATCATAGCGCAAGGAGTCGTGCGGCCGACGCCCAACAGGCGCTGGTTGCCCCTCATCCTGTCGGTCTTGACGGTCCTTTCGGTCCTGTTCGCTTATACCTTCTGGTGGGGCGCTGAGGCGCCGGGCTGGGCCGGATTCCTGGCCGGCCTGCCCCGAGGGTTGGCCTTCACCGCCAGCTTGCTGGGGATCTTGGTCTGTCACGAATTCGGGCACTATTTCATGGCGCGCCACTTTGGCGTGGCGGTTACCCTGCCCTTCCTGATTCCCTTTCCATTGAGCCCCTTTGGCACCATGGGAGCGGTGATCAGGATGAAGGATATCCCGCCCAATCGGCGTGCCATGTTGCTGATTGGCGCCGCGGGGCCGCTCTCCGGCCTGATCGTGGGCATTCCCATCTTGCTGCTCGGCCTCAGCCTGTCGCAGGTCGAAGCGCTCCCCCCGATGGGCGGCTATACCATGGAAGGGAATTCGATCCTCTATGGCCTGCTCAAGCTGCTCGTCTTTGGGCAGTGGCTGCCATCGGGGGGCTATGATGTCATGATCCATCCCGTTGCCTTTGCAGGCTGGGCGGGGCTGATGGTCACCTCGCTCAACCTTCTGCCGGCGGGCCAACTCGATGGAGGCCATGCAGCCACAGCCCTCCTCGGCAGCAAGGCGCGCTACCTCACCTGGGGCGTGATCGCTCTGTGCGCAGGGCTTGGCCTGCTATGGCAAGGGTGGCTCCTTTGGGCTCTGTTGGTCTTCCTGTTCTCGCGGGCGCGGGCCCAGCCCCTCGATGATGTCACGCCGCTCTCCTCAGGAGCGCGGATCCTGGCTATCGCTTTGCTCGTCTTGTTCGTGTTGACCTTCACGCCTCTGCCGCTGCGGGTGATCCCGCCGCGCTAGGGCTCTGGCGACGGGAACCTCTTGAACGTCTCCGACGTCCAGACGGATAAAGGGAGAAGCGATGCAAGAGAACCGCACAATGTGGAAAAGGGGGCTGATCGCGCTGCTGGCGGCGGCCCTCTTTACAGCCGGCTTGGGCATTCTGATCTATGTGCTCATCGCCCGAAACCGGATCACCCCTACCCCCACGCCGCGGCCCATGGCACGGGCTTCGTCAACGCTTATCCCCAGCGCGACCCTCCAGCCCAGTTCCACTCCTCCGGCCACAAGCCCCACACCTGAGCCGCGCGACCGGGTCGTCGGCGTGGTGCAGGACTATTCGCCTGGGGCGCTGATCATCATCGTGCAGCCGACGGAAGGCAGCGCCGAGCAGATCATTGTGCCCGAGAATCTGGAGGTCACCTGGGCCGACGGACGCAGGGCTTCACCGCGCGAGATTGCGCCCGGTCAGACATTGCTGGCCGAGGGGGAGCTGGATAGCCTGGGACGGCTGGTTGCTCAGCGCATCGTCATCACACAGAACACGGCGGCGACGTCCACGCCCCTCGCCAGCCCTACGCCTCTCCCTGCGCCGACCAGCACGCCCTTTGAGGGCTGGATGGGCGAATATTATGGCAACAAGGGCTTGAACGGCTCAGCGGTGCTCGTCCGCCGGGATCCAGCCATCGACTTTCAGTGGGCGGAAAACGCCCCGGCGCCTGGGATGCCCAGCGACAATTTCAGCGTCCGTTGGCGTGGACGCTGGCGCTTTGACCAGGGAGGCTACCGCTTTTACGCCTTCACCGACGATGGCGTGCGCCTATGGATCGACGGCACCCTGATCATCGATCAGTGGCGCGATCAGTCGCCCACGCTGGCCCATGGCGACCACTATGTGCGCGCTGGCGAGCACGATCTGCAGATCGAGTACTATGACGCGACCCACAACGCCGAGATCCGCGTCTGGTGGGATTTCCAGGGCAGCTATCCGGATTGGGAAGGCGACTACTTTGACAATCCGCAGCTCCAGGGCGATCCCGTGGTCACGCGCAACGATGCCGACGTGGCCTTTGACTGGGGCTATGACGCGCCTGCTCCGGGCGTGCCCGCGGACGACTTTTCTGTGCGCTGGTCGCGTCAGGTGTCTTTCGAGGAAGGGCCCTACCGCTTCTTCGCCAAGGCCGATGACGCCGTGCGCTTGTGGCTCGATGACGTGCTGCTCATCGATGAGTGGCACGAGAACGACAACCTGGTGCATGAGCGATACCTCTGGATAGACAGCGGCAGCCATGACCTGCGGGTCGAGTACGCCGAGCACAAGGGCACCGCCAGCGTGCGCGTCTGGTGGCGGCAGATCGAAGAGTTCGAGCACTGGCGCGGCGCCTACTATGCCAACCCCGATCTGCAGGGCCGCCCCCTGTTCGTGCTGGATGACGAAAAAATCGACTTCAACTGGGCTGAGGGATCGCGGGGCTATGGCCTGCCTAACGACAATTACTCTGTGCGCTGGACGCGTCGCCTCGAGCTGGCTGCGGGCACCTATCTGTTCTGGGCCGAGGCCGATGACGGCGTGCGCATCTACGTGGATGGCCAGCGCGTCATCGATGAATGGCACGATTCCTCCGCGCAGCACTATGAGGGCGAGACCACCCTGACGGCGGGCATGCACGAGATCCGCGTGGATTACTATGAGCGCGGCGACAAGGCCGTGATCCGCGTGGGCTGGGGGTCCGCACCGACTCGCACACCAACGGCCACCTGGACCGCGACGACGCCCGCCTCGGCGACGCCCACGCTGGCCAGCGCGACGCCCACGAGCACCTACACGGGTGTGCCGCCCACAGGCACTCCCACGTCGACGCAGACCACGGCGCCAGCCACGGCCACGGCGACCGTGCCGACGGCGACCGTGCCGACGGCGACGCTCACGCCTGTGCCGCCCACGGCGACCGAGACGCCGGCTCCGCCCACCGCGACGCCCACGACGACCGAAGCTCCGACCGAGACAACCGAGCCGACCGCCACAGAGCCGCCGCCCACCGAGACAGCTACGCCAGAGCCGGGCAGCCCAACGCCCACAGGAACCCCTGTGACCCCAGGCGTGGCCTGAGCCTCACTGCTGGCCCGTGGATCTCGCATGAGCATGCCAGGGCGATCATTTTCGCCTGAGGAGGAAGAGATGGCTGATGGAGCAGGCGGCTACCGCGACTACCGGTTTGTGGCCGACGTATACGAACACGTCGTCCCCTATGCCCAGCGCCCCGACATCAACTTCTGGGTGGAAGAGGCCCAGGCCTCGGGCGGCCCGGTGCTGGAGATCGGCTGCGGCACAGGCCGCGTGCTGCTGCCCATCGCCCGGTCAGGCATCGCGATCACCGGCCTGGACCTCTCGCCACACATGCTGGCCGTCTGTCAGCAGCGCCTGGCCGAGGAGCCTGCGGAGGTGCAGGCCCGTGTGCACCTCGTACAGGCCGACATGCGCACCTTTGACTTGAAGCGCACATTCGCGCTGATCACGCTCCCCTTCCGGCCATTCCAGCACCTGACAACCGTCGAGGACCAGATCGCCTGCCTGACGGTCATCCGCCGCCATTTGCAGTCGGATGGGCGCCTGATCCTCGACCTCTTTAACCCCTCTCTGCCCATCCTGGCGCGAGACGACGCGGGAGAGGAGGCGGGCGACGAGCCCGAGTTCACCCTGCCCGATGGCCGCCGGATGCGGCGCACCCATCGCTCCGTGAGCAAGGACCTCTTCAACCAGATCAATCACGTAGAGCTGATCTATTATGTGACCCACCCGGACGGCCGCGAGGAGCGCCTGGTGCATGCCTTTCCCATGCGCTACCTGTTCCGCTTTGAGGCCGAGCATCTGCTGGTCCGTTGCGGTTTCGCGGTGGAGGCGCTCTATGCTGACTTTTGCCGGAACCCCTACGGCAGCGCCTATCCGGGCGAGCTCATCTTTGTCGCCGGGGCGGCCTAGCAGCCTGTCGGAGAGGCCGCTTTGCGGCAGGCTGATTGACAGTAAACTGACTCCCTGCGTGAGT
>JAFGLK010000466.1 GCA_016928125.1 Anaerolineae bacterium | reverse complement strand
ATAGGCCCAGCGAGCATCTATATGTCTCCATCAGACATATAGATCATAACGACGCAGCAGCCCATGTCAAGCGTCTCCGCGCTCGTCACGCCGTAGGCGACCAAGCGTCCAGCAGCGCCAGTGTCTCGGCGCAAGTCTGCGTGCGCACAATCTGGGCCCGGATGGCGGCCGAGCCAGGCAGCCCCCGCGTGTAGCGGATGGCATGCTTGCGAAACAGGATCACGCCCAACTCCTCGCCATAGTGAGCCACCATGGCGCGCAGATGGTGCGCGACCATGGCGAGCCGCTCCTCGTAGCTTACCTCCTCCAGATCGCGGCGGGAGAAGATCCAGGGATTGCCCACCGCGGCTCGGCCGATGAGCACGATCTGGGCGCCGGTGACCTCTTTGATCTTCTCGATGTCGGCCACCGAGCGCACGTCGCCATTGGCCATCACCGGCACAGCCACGGCTGCGCTCACCTCCGCGATGGCCTGCCAGTCGGCCTCCCCGCTGTAGCCTTGGGCGCGGGTGCGGCCATGCACGGCGATGGCGGAAGCGCCCGCCTGCTCCAGCACGCGAGCCACATGCAGATGGTTCAACGCCTGTCGAGTCCACCCCAAGCGAATCTTGGCCGTCACGGGACAGGCCGCCGCCCCCACCAGCGCCTCCATGAGGCGGCCGGCCTTGGCCGGCTCGCGCAGCAGTGCTGCACCGCGCCCCCGAGACACCACCCGCTGCACCGGGCAGCCCATGTTGAGATCGAGGAGATCGGGCTTGACCTGCTCCGTCAGGATGCGCGCCGCCTGCGCCAGCGTGTCAGCATCAGCGCTGAGCAATTGCACCGCCAGAGGGCGTTCCTCCTCGACAAAGTCGATCAGCGGCTTGCCCCGCTTGGCCTTCTGGATGATGGCTTGGTCGAGCATCAAGGGGGTGTAGCTCAGCGCGGATCCATGCTCGCGGCAGATGAGCCGATAGGGCACGTCCGAAAAGCCCACCATGGGCGCCAGGGCCAGGTCGCCATAGAGCGGCACCGAACCGATGTGGCACACCGCCTGCGTTCCACTCAGCTCACGTTGAGAACACATGCTGCAGCACATCCATCCCCTGAACAAACGAGTCGGGGTCAGCCCTGAGGGCCGCTCCGACTCGTGATCTGCCTTCTGGCCGAGCTACCGAGAGGCGCGCTTGCCGCCACCCTCCACAGCGGTGGTCATCAGGGCTTGCACCTCGGCCTTGGTGACGATGGGCAGGTCGAACATGAGGGTCTGCTTGATGCAGGTGGCCGCGTCACCCACCACCACACCCTTTTGGATGCGCAGCGCCGGGTCGCTCTCGGTCAACAGGCCGTAATAAAAGCCGGCGTTCCACGTGTCGCCGCCGCCCAGCCGATCCCACAAGACGATGGTGCTGACCGCGGACGAGCGGTAAAAGTTGCCCTGGGCGTCCATGGCTGCCGACTCCCAGCGGTGCTGCTCAAACGTATCGGGATAGCGGATCGTCACCGCGACGATCTGGGTATTGAAACGCTCATGCACCTGGCTCATGAACGCCTTCAGGTCCTCGTCCTCGATGTGTCCGAAATCGCCCTTGTCGATCTGCTCGGCGCTGTATTGTCCGGCGCTCAGGCCGTAGAGCTGGGCCATATCCTCGATGCTGGTGATCAGGATATCCACATAGTCGCGCAGGATCGGCGTCATGGCCTCCACACACTGGCTCTTGCTCCACAGGGTGGAGCGATAGTTAAAGTCCAGGCCCACCTGACACCCCTCGGGCTTGGCCTCCAGCGCCTCATAGAGCGCCTCGAGGCAGTAGTTGCGCTCGTAGCCGCTGTGATTGGCCAGCCCAAAGGTGATGCCCGACGTGTGGAACAGCACGCAATCCTTCAGGGCCGCCTTCCAGTCCACCATGCCCGGCCCCAGCTTGCTGGCCGCCGAGTACATGCGCTGATACCAGCCTGTGGTGCGGCGTGGCGTGCGCCCCAGCTCATAAAGGTAGCGCCCCATGAGCTCGGCTGCGGGCGCCCAGACGAAGTGATCGGTGTTGATGCCCTGCGAGCGGGCCGTGTCACGCAGCGCCCAGCCATACGGATTGTTGGGGGCGCGGGTGATGTACGCGCTGGGAATGCCAAAGCGGCTGAGCGCCATGGCCAGGGTGTACTCGCTGCCCGCCACCGAGAGCCGCACCAGACGGGTGCGCTCCAAACGCTCCTCGTCGGCCGGGGTATCGCGGATCATCGACTCGCCAAAGGTCACAAACGCCGGGCCGCGGCCCGCAAAGCGGGAAAGATCGTCCTTCAGGATGTTGAACTGGGCTGGCATGTCATCGCCTCCCTGTCTCGATGAACCGGTCTCCACAGGCGTCAGTGTATCGCAAGGTCCGAGGCCGGTCAAACGCTGACGCGCCGTCAGTCGGCCGGGGAAACACACAGGGCGAGCGCTTGACGCCCGTCTGTGGCCCCGCGTACAATGGGCTCAGCAAAGGATTCGCTCTCTTTTCGCCTTTTTTTGTTCTCGCTACCCTCTTTAGCGCACTGTGGAGGATGCCATGCCCAAGGAGACGATGACGCCGCGCGAGCGCTGGCTCGCGGTGCTGACCCGCCAGACGCCCGACCGGCTGCCCATGGACTATTGGACCACCGACGAGGCCTACGCCAAGCTGATGCGCTACCTCGGCCTCGAGGGCGACCGGGCGCTCTATGAGCGCTTGCACATCGACCGCCCCCTGACCGTGTCGCCGCGCTATGTGGGGCCGCCGATCCCCGACGATCAGGATGTGTATGGCATCTGCTACAAGATGGTGGACTATGGCACCGGCGCCTATCGCGAGGTGATCGAGAACCCCCTGGCGCGCTACAGCTCGGTGGAGGAGATCGAGGCTCACTATCGCTGGCCCGATCCCGATTGGTGGGATTATACCGATCTGCCCGACCAGGTGAAGGGCTGGGAGGCGTATCCCATCCGCGGCGGCGGCTCGGAGCCGTTCTTGACCTACAAGAGCCTGCGCGGCATGGAGCAGGCCCACATGGACATGGTGCTGAACCCGGAGATGGTGCACTATTGCCTGGACAAGTTGTTTGAGCTGGCCTACCAGAACACGATCCGTATCTACGATGCGCTCCCGGGGCAGGTGATGATCAGCTACGTGGCGGAGGATATGGGCGGCCAGGAGAGCCTGCTTTTCTCGCCGGCTCATATCCACGAGTTCCTGATCCCGCGTATGAAGCGCATGATCGACGTCGCCCACCAGGCGGGGGCGTTCGTCTTCTTTCACAGCGACGGCGCCGTGCGGCGCATCCTGCCGGACATGATCGCCGCCGGCATCGACGTGCTCAACCCGATCCAGTGGCGCTGCCAGGGGATGGAGCGCGAGGGGCTGAAGCGCGATTTCGGCGACCAGATCATCTTTCACGGCGGCGTGGACAACCAGTACACGCTGGCCTTCGGCTCGGTGCAGGAGGTGCGCCAGGAGGTGTTGGACAACATCCGCATCCTGGGCGCGGGCGGCGGCTACATCCTGGCGCCCTGCCACAATATCCAGGCCGTGAGCCCGCCGGAGAATGTGGTGGCGATGTATGAGACGGGGTATGCGCAGGGGTGGCGGTGAGGGCACCGATTCCTGCCTGGAAGCAGGTCATCTGCGTTTGGCCAAGATGGCCTATGCTGGTCGCTGGCGTTCTGAGCCTCCGCGACATGCTCCGCAACGTGATCCTCATCCTGCGCGCTCTCCGATGTACGGCTGACCGTGATCTGCGCTGCTGATATCCTGATGATCAGAGAAGCAGCATCGCAGGGAGGCGAGACCATGACGAGTATCACGCTGCGGCTAACCCAGCGAGGGGTGATAACCATCCCGAAGCGGCTGCGGGAGTCCTATGGCCTGCAGCCGGGCGATACCCTGACGCTCCTCGATCTGGGCGGAGTGTTTGTGCTGAACCCTCATCGGTCGGAGATCGACGCCCTGGCGGACAGGGTGGCGGCGCAATGGGCGGAGGATGGGGAGACTCTGGAGACGATGCTCAAGGCGCTGAGGGAAGAGCGCGACCGACGTGCCCGCTAAGGTCAAGATCTTTCTCGACATGAGCGTCCTGTTCGCGGCAGTGCTCTCGGAGACGGGTGGCGCGCGCCTGATCCTCAAGCTAGTATGGGATGCATGATGGAGGATAGGTAATCTATCCTCTCGGTGCCGTTCCGGATCGGCTTGTGCT
>JAFGLK010000465.1 GCA_016928125.1 Anaerolineae bacterium | reverse complement strand
TGAAAGTCGGTGGCGGCGCCGAGGCCGTAGGTCGGATGCCCGCCCAGGTGCACGTTGTGCTTGCCGCGCTTGGATTGGGCGCCAATGCCCAGATTCTTGATCGATCCGCCGATCACACCCAGCCCGTGCCCTTTGAAGTGGGTCAGGACGATCAGCACATCGGCAAGCGCGATCGCCTTGGCGATGTAGGCCTCCTTGAGGATGTACCCTTCGGGCAGGTCGATGCGTATATCGTCGGTGCCGTTGAATCCATCGGCGACGATAAAGGGGCAGCCCAGAACGGCGGGCGAGTAGCCGTTGCGCTCGGCGGTCATCAGAATGTCCAGGCCTGTGGCCCGCGTCGCGCCCCGCGAGTAGGTGAGGGTCACCGTGTCGCACACAAACGGATTGCCCCCGAGCGCCTTGATGCGATCCGCCAGCGCGCGCGCGTACACGGGGCGCAGATAGGCCGTGTTATTCCACTCGCCGCAATGCTGTTTGATCGCCACTGTGTCTCCGGGCCGGATCATGTCCGCAAACCCGGCCGCTTCAAACAAAGTCAACGTCTGGGCCACCAGCCCTGTGGCGGCGGAAAGACTGCGGCCCTGCATACCCATCGAATAGACCTTGGACGCCATGGCCATCATCTCCTTGTAGTCAGTCTGAGGCAGTCTGCGACTCGACGTGAAGCGAGAGGCCCGAACATGGGACCCCATCGCGTCAAGTATACACGCACACGCGGGGCCAGTCTACACGCACGGATGGCCCTATCGGTCGCGCGTCCTTGACCAATCTGGCCCGAATGGCGCATAATCGACCCCATCCTCGGGGCTGCTGAGGTCTGGCTATCCCGACATATCCTGGATGGAGGAGACAACATGGGTGGTGAACCGTTTCTGGCGCGTGGCCGTTGGAAGCCTATGATCTGCGAGAACATGCCCGACATCGACGATCGCACCTTGCGCTGGGCCGCCCAACTGGGCCTGGATGCGCTGGCGCTGGGCGGGCACCTGGCCGATCCCGAGCGGCTGGGATATTGGACGGAGGAGGCGACCCGGCGTGTCGCCGAGCGTGTGGGTACCTTTGGCCTGCAGGTGGGCATCATGATGCTGCACAACGTGACGCCCAGGATCATCCTGGGCCAGCCAGGCCGCGACGAGGACATTGAAAAAATCCAGCGCTCGATCCGAGCCGCGGGCTCGGCCGGCTATCCCGTGGTCGAGTATAACTTCTACAGCCATCGGGCCGTGGAGGGCTATGGTTGGGGAGTCCCCGGTCGGGGCGGGTCAGAGTATTGGGATTTCGATGCGACGCGGGTGCAAGACCTGCCGCCCCTGCCCGAGGTGGGAGAGCCTACGGCGGATGAGGTCTGGGCGCGTCAGCGCTATTTCCTCGAAGCGGTGTGTCCCGTGGCAGAGGAGGTCGGCGTCCGCCTCGCGTGCCATCCCAACGATCCGCCCTCGCCGGTCAGTCGCGGGGCAGCGCAGGTGCTCGATAACCTGGATGGCCTCAAGTCGCTGGTCGACGTGGTGCCCAGCGTAGCCAACGGGATCACCTTCTGCCAGGGGTCGGTGGCCGAATGGGGCGTGGATGTGGTCGAAGCGATCCGCTACTTTGGCGAGCGCGACAAGATCCACCACGTGCACTATCGCAATCCCAAAGGCACCTATCCGCACTATGTGGAACCGTGGATCGATGAGGGTGACCTGGATATGCTGGCGGCGATGAAAGCCTATCGTGACGTGAACTATCGCTTCACGCTCTGCTCTGACCATGTGCCCAAGATGACTGACGACATCGGCAATGGCCTGATCGGCCGGGCGTACAATCACGGCTACATCAAGGCCATGATCCAGGCGGTGAACCGGTTGCCTTGAGGCCAAGATACGACGATCCGCGAAGGATGTAATGGATGACTCGACTGACTGTGCTGGTGGGCGAGGATGTGGGGCCGGCGAATTTGGCGCGCATGCGGGCCGCGCACCCAGAGATCGTCTTTGTCCTGTGCGCCACTGAGGCCGCCTTTCAGGCCACGGCGCCCGAAGCGGAGATCATCTTCACCAAAGGTTGGCCCGCTGATACGCTCAGCGTGGCGCGCCGGCTGCGTTGGATCCAGGCTGGGACAGCGGGTGTGGAAAGGATCCTAGCCGCAGGCGTGAGAGAGAGCGACGTGCTGCTCACCAACGCCACCGGCGCTCACGGCATCCCCATGTCGGAGATCATCCTGAGCATGATGCTGGCCTTTGCCACGGGGCTGCACCTTTTGATCGCCGGCCAGGCTGCCCGAGCGCGGCTGCGCGAGCGCGTTCTGGCAAGCAAGTTCGAGCTGGAGGGTCAGACGCTCGTCGTGATCGGTCTGGGCGATATCGGCGGGACGCTGGCGTTCAAGGCGCAGCGTCTGGGCCTGCGTGTGCTTGGGGTGCGCCGCAGCGAGGCGCCGCATTCCCATGTAGATGAGCAATACACCCCCGATGGTCTCCTGACGATCCTGCCGCGGGCGGATCACGTGGCCTTGTGTCTTCCTTTGACGCGCGAGACCCGCGCCATCGTGGCCGAGCCCGAGTTGCGCGCTATGCGGCCCTCGGCGTTCATCTACAACGTCGGCCGAGGGGCATCGATCGAAGCAGAGGCGCTGCTGAGGGCCTTGAGGGAGGGCTGGATTGCGGGTGCAGGTCTCGACGTCACCGATCCCGAACCGTTGCCAGACGAGTCGCCTCTCTGGGAGATGCCCAACGTCATCCTCAGCCAGCACACCAGCGGCAGCAGTCCCTTGAACGCGGACCGGATCACATCCATCTTTCTCGACAATCTCGAGCGCTATCTCAGTGGGGCGCCGCTGGTTAACCTGATCGATAAGCAGTTGGGCTACTGAGACCCATCATTGGAGGATCGATATGATGAAAATAGAGACTGGGTTGAGCCTCCGAGAGCTCATGCCCCAGGTGGAGCGGCTGTTCGAGCTGGCCGCGGGCAAGATCGCAGACTTACACCAGGCCTGGGATCCCAGCCAGGGATCGCCTGTGTTCACACTGGCAGGGCGCTACGCGTCGCGGAGTTGGACCGACTGGACGCTAGGCTTTTACGTCGGGCTGGCGATTCTCGAATTCGATGCCACCGGAGATGCTGCCTTCCTGGAGTTGGGCCGCAGCAAGACCATCACCTTGATGGCGCCGCACCTGTCGGCCATGGGGGTACACGATCACGGCTTTAACAACGTCTCGACCTATGGCAATCTGCGTCGGCTCATGCTGGAAGGCCGCATCGCCCACGATCAGCGCGAGCTCGAGCTCTATGAGCTGGCGCTCAAGGTCTCAGGCGCCGTCCAAGCGGCTCGCTATGCCACGACGGAGACGGGCAAGGGGTATCTCTACTCATTCAACGGCAGCCACTCGCTCTTTGCGGATACCATGCGCTCGTTGCGCTCTCTGGTGCTGGCGCACCGGCTGGGGCATCGACTCATGGGCGAGGCCGACCAGCCGATCGATCTGCTGGGTCGCGCGCTGGAACACGCCGAGGCCACGGCGCGCTACAATGTGTACTATGGCGAGGGGCGCGATATCTATGATGTGCACGGTCGGGTGGCCCATGAGTCGATCTTTAATGCGCGCAATGGCCAGTATCGCTGCCCCAGCAGCCAGCAGGGATACTCGCCCTATACCACCTGGACCCGCGGCGCAGCCTGGGTCATCCTGGGTTATGCTGAGCAGCTCGAGCTTCTCGCCGAGCTGGCGGATGGCGAACTGGCGACCTATGGTGGGCG
>JAFGLK010000464.1 GCA_016928125.1 Anaerolineae bacterium | reverse complement strand
TCGTACAAATCGCGCAGTCGCACGGTGAATGACATCTTTGCCGATCATCTGCCGGTCTCGGCTCAGCTGGGCCTGGCGGCCTTGATCATCTCGGTGGGCATCGGCGTGCCGTTGGGGGTCGTCGCCGCGCTCAAGCAGAACTCGGGCTGGGACTATCTCAGCATGGCGGTGGCCATCTTTGGCGTCTCGGTCCCGAATATTGTGCTGGGCCCGCTCTTTATCATGATCTTTGCTTTGACGCTCCAGTTATTCCCCGTGGCCGGATGGGGCCGCATTGACCAACTGGTTATGCCGGCCGTGGCGCTGGGGCTGGGGCAGTCCGCCATCATCGCCCGCCTGACGCGCGCTAGCATGTTGCAGGTGATTCGTGAGGACTATATTCGCACCGCCAGGGCCAAGGGCCTGAGCGAGCGGGTCGTCATCGTGCGCCATGCCCTCAAGAACGCCTTCATCCCAGTGGCCACGATCCTGGGGCCCATGTTTGCGGCCGTATTGACCGGCACCTTTGTGGTCGAGCAGATCTTTGCCATCCCGGGCATGGGCAAGTACTTTATCACCTCGATCACCAACCGCGATTATCCCGTAGTGATGGGCACGGTGCTGCTGTACGCCTTTTTCCTGGTGATCGCCAATCTGCTTGTGGATATGACCTATGCCTTTCTCGATCCGCGCATTCGCTTCGACTAGGAGGGACCGATGACAACACAAGAACGCGCCGCGCGGCGCCTAGCCGAGGGGAGCAAGGGTCAGGCCGCGAGCACGCAAAAAGTCACCAACCTGTGGGCCGATGCTTTCAGTCGGTTGCTGCGCAACCGCGCGGCCGTGATGGGCGCGCTGATCGTGCTGGCTCTCGTTCTGCTCGCCATTTTCGCCGAGCAGGTCGCGCCCTTTCACTACGCTGAGGGCGACTCGAACGAGAACTACATGGTCCCACTCTGGATGACCAGGGTCTTTCCGGGCGACATGGAGAACTATGCCCAGATCGGGGACAAGTTCATCCTTGGGGCGGACTATCTGGGGCGAGATCTGCTGAGCCGCATCATCTATGGCGCCAGGGTGTCGCTGCCCGTCGGCTTTATGGGCGCCTTTGTCGCTCTCGTCATCGGCCTGGTGTACGGCTCCATCTCGGGTTACTATGGCGGCAAAGTCGACAATATCATGATGCGCATTGTCGACATCATGTACGCCTTTCCTACGATGCTGCTCATCATCCTGCTCATGGCTTTTTTCAAGACCAGCTTTGGCGGCGCCGCTGAGCGGGGCACGGCGGCCTATACGTTCAACCAGATCAACAAGGTGGTGGACCGCTTGTTGGGCCTGCAAGGCGGGGGCATGCTCTTTATCTTTATGGGCATCGGCATCACGGCCTGGATGGGCATCGCTCGCCTGGCCCGCGGCCAGATCCTCTCGCTCAAAGAGAAAGAGTTCGTCGAGGCCTCGCACATGATCGGCGCGAGCGATATCCGTATCATCGTGCGCCATATCCTGCCCAACATCATCGGCCCGATTCTCGTGTCTGTGACTCTGGCGATCCCCGGCTATATCAGCACCGAGGTCTTTCTCAGCTTCATCGGGCTGGGTGTGGATCCGCCCACGCCCAGTTGGGGCTCGATGATCTCCGAGGGCGCCAAGGGGCTGCGTTCCTATCCTAATCAGGTGGCTTTTCCGGCCATCATTCTCGCTGTCACCATGTTCGCTTTTAACTTTTTGGGGGATGGCCTGCGCGATGCGCTTGATCCGCGCATGAGGGGCACATCATAGCCTGAGCCGTGCCGGCGTCATCCGAGGGGGCTGGCCTGGGGTCAAGTCGCCCCGAGCGACTCAACCGGGCCGCCGCTCCGGATCACACGCCTGGCCCAAGCGCGGATAGAGCGTATCCATGACAAAGAAGACCCTGCTGGTTCTGAGCCTGATCGTGTTGAGCCTGTGTGCGCTGGGCGCCGTGTGTGCGGCGGCCGGATACATGGGCTATAGAGCGACCAAGTTGGCTGCGAACCAGGTCGGTTCCTCGGCGCCGATCGAGGCGACCCGCGATCGGGTGCAAGATCAAGAGGCTCCCGCCGACGGCGTATTGAGGCTCTCGGGCGGCCTGCCTCCGACGCTTGACCCCGCCTTGGTGCAGGACAGCACCTCGGCGGAGTATATCGTGCATCTGTTCAGTGGGTTGGTGCGGCTCGATGGCGATCTTCAGATCGTGCCCGACCTCGCGCAGCGTTGGGACATCTCGGAAGATGGGCGCGCCTATACTTTCTACCTGCGCTCAGAGGCCACCTTCGCGGATGGCCGTTCGATCACGACTGAGGACCTCATCTACTCCATGGAGCGGGCCTGCGATCCGGAACTGGGCTCTACCGTGTCCGGGGCCTATCTTGGAGACATCCTCGGGGTCGAGGATGTGATCGCTGGGCGAGCGAGCCGCATCGCCGGGCTGGCTGCGCTCGATGAGCATACCTTGCAGATCCAGATCGACGCTCCCAAGGCCTACTTCCTGGCCAAGCTCACTTACCCCACAGCCTTTGTGGTGGATCGGCTCCAGATCGAGCGCGCAGGCGCGGCCTGGGTCGAGCAGCCCAATGGCAGTGGACCTTTTCTGCTCGAATCCATGAGCCGAGACGAGATTGTGCTGGTCCGCAATCCGCGCTACTATGGGCATCGTCCGGCGTTGGCGCGTGTCGAGTACACGCTGAGCGGCGGCCTGCCCTTGACCATGTATGAGAACGATCAGTTGGATATCGCCGAGGTGCCGCCGTCCGATGTGGTGCGCATCACAGACCCAGATAATCCGCTGAGCCGCGAATATCGGGCCGTACCCGAGTTGAGCGTCCAATACCTGGCCTTTAACGTGGAGCGGCCGCCCTTTGATGACCTGACCGTGCGGCAGGCCTTTGCCCATGCCATCGACCGGACCAAGCTCGCGGACCTCGTTCTGGAGGGCACAGCCAGCGCAGCCAAGGGAATTTTGCCGCCGGGCCTGCCCGACTATGATCCTACTCTCGAGGGACTGGCTTACGACCCGGAGCGGGCACGCACGCTATTGGCTGGGTCGCGCTATGGAGGTTCGGGGCAAATGCCCGAGCTCACCCTGGCCGTGAGCGGCAGCAGTGCGCACATGGCACCGACCACGCGGGCCTTGCTGGCCATGATCGAGGAGAATCTGGACCTGCAGATCACCGTCGAGCAGGTCGAGTGGCCTTATTTCCTGCGCGATCTGAACCAGCATCGCTATCAGATGTTCACCTCTGGGTGGATCGCCGACTATCCCGATTC
>JAFGLK010000463.1 GCA_016928125.1 Anaerolineae bacterium | reverse complement strand
CCAGGATGGGCACGCGCATCACACCTACCTCTTTCTCGTAGAGTCAAAGCGCTGACATGTTAGCACAGGACGTGCGAGCTGCCAAGGTTGCTGCGGTAGTTACCGCGCGGGGGGTGATTTGACACACGGAGAGCCAGCCATATCATTACAGAGTTGCATCGTCTGGTATGAAGGTTTCTGGTGCTGTCCCCGGAGGGCGTGCGAGCCGTTCACCGCATGTCCGTGACGATAGAGCGCCCGCGTAGGGGTGCGCCGGTCTGGGTCGCGAACATGAGCTTTGTCAGGCCAACCTATCTCTATCTGCTCGGTTTGGTTCCACTCTTTATACTCCTTCTGATATGGAGTTCCTGGCGTCGCAGGCAACTCCTGGCGCGGTTGGGCGCGCCAGCTCTGCTGAGTCGACTGAGCCAGACCCTCGATCTCTCCCGGCGCCGGCTTAAGGCCGCTCTGACCGTCCTGGCTGCGGCGCTGTTGATCCTGGCGCTCGCACGTCCCAGTTGGGGCACTCAGTTCTTGGTCCGCGCCCAGGAAGGCGTCGAGGTGATGGTGACGCTGGATGTCTCGGCCAGCATGCTGGCCGAGGACGTCAAACCAAATCGCCTGGCGCGCGCCAAGTTGGTCGTTCAGGAGCTGATGGATCGACTGGGAGGCAACGACCTGGGGCTCGTGCTCTTCTCCGGGGCGGCTTTTCAGCAGTTCCCGCTGACGAACGACTTTGGGACGGCGCTCTCCTTCCTGAACGCCGCTTCGCCCAGCGCCATCTCGCGCCCAGGGACGGCTCTCGGCGAGGCGATTCGGGTGGCCCTGGAGAGCTTTCCGGAAGAGCGCTCCACCAGCCGCGTGATTCTGCTGCTGACCGATGGCGAAGGTCACGCGGATGATCCCCTGGCTGCGGCCCGGGAGGCTGCGGCCCAGGGCGTGGTCATCCATACAATCGGCCTGGGCTCTGCGCAGGGCGAGCCGATCCCGCTGCGCGACGCTTCGGGCGATCTGATCGGCTACAAGCGGGATGCGCAAGGCAGAACGGTCCTCTCGCGCCTGGATGAGGTCACCCTGCAGCGCCTTGCGGCGGAGACCGGCGGGGAGTATGTGCGCGTGGATGCCTCGGGGGCTGGCGTAGATGTGGTGGTGGGCGCGATAGCCGGCCTGCGGACGGGCGAGAGCGAGCGTCAATTCGAGGTCGAGGGGGTGGAGCGCTACGAGTGGTTCGCTGGGCTGGCCCTGTTGGCCTTGGCCGCTGAGGCCCTGCTGAGCGAGCGTCGGCGAGGCGCTCGTGCAGTGGGAGGTGGACGTGTGTAAGGCGCTGCCGGCCGCCTTGTGTGTATTGTGCCTCTGCGCTTGCGTGCCGGAGGTTGTCCTGCAGAACGAACAGGGTAACGCGCACTATGCCCAAGCGGCGTACGAGGAGGCCCTCGACGCCTACCGTCGCGCCGAAGTGGAAGCGCCTGAGCGGCCGGAGCCACATTACAACGCGGCCAACGCGTACAACCGTCTCGGGCAGGTGGATGAGACCCTGATCGAGACCCAGCAGGCGCTCAAATCCGATGATGGTCAGCTTCAGGCCCAGGCCTGGTACAACCTCGGCAATGCCTACTTGGATGCCCAGCGCTGGGCCGACGCGATCGAGGCCTATCGTGAGGCGTTACGCCTCGATCCCGACGATATGGATGCCAAGCACAATCTCGAGCTAGCCCTTAGGGAGCTGGAACAGCAGGAGCAGAGCCAGTCGAGCCAGAGCGAGTCCGATGAGAGCCAGGAGGATGAGCAAGCGCCTGATCGAGCTCAGGGACAGAGCCCCCAGGGCCCTGACGAGCAGGAGACCCCGACGCCCTCTTTGGGAGGCGTGGGCGGGGGCAGTGAGCAGGAGCCCACACCACAACCTGAGGGACAGCCGCAGGGGAGTCAGGGCATGACGCGCGAGCAAGCTCAGCGGCTGCTGGAGGCCTTGCTGGGTGAGGCGCAGACCTTGCAGCAGCGCTTGCAGGAACAAGCAGGGGTGCCGGCTGAGGCTCCTCTCGAGGACTGGTAGCCGTGCAGCCAACACGGATGCAGGCCATACGCCGCCGTTTCGCGGCCGCCATAGCTCTCCTGATCGTGGGGAGTTTGCTGCTCTGGCCCTCGGGAACGGCCCTTGCACAGGACGATCTGCGCTTCACAGCAAGCGTCGATCGGACGGAGCTCGGCATGGCGGATCAGTTGTCCCTGGAGCTGGTCCTGAGCGGCACCTTCCGGGGCGCCTCCGCGCCGGAACTGCCCGTGTTGCCCGGCTTGCGCGTGCTCAGCAGCGGCCAGTCCAGCCAGTTTCGCATGGTGAATGGGGCGCTTTCTTCGCAGGTTGTCTACTGGTATCGCCTGCAGCCGACCGAGGCCGGGACGCACACCATTCCGGCGATCGCCATTCGCGTGGGCAATCGCGAGCTCACCAGCGCACCCATCACGATTCAAGTGGCGCCAGGCCAAGGCATGACTTCAGATGCGGATGCTTCCGCGACCCAGGCACCCGAGGGCGCAATGCCTCCCCAGGGCGGGCCTGTGGAGTCCCTCTGGGCGCAGGCTGAGATCGACAACCCCAGCCCCATCGTGGGACAGCAGGTCATCTACACCTTTCGGCTCTATCAAGCGGTCGAGCTGTTTGGCCAGCCACGACTGGATCTGCCTGAATACGGTGGCTGTCTGGTGTACGATCTGCCCAATCGGAGTTATCTGCAGCGCATCGAGGGCCGCGCTATTCAGGTGACTGAGGTGCGACGCGCCTTGATCCCCATGTCTGCTGGCGAGGTGACGATTGCGCCGGCCACGCTCGAGGTACCGGGCGATCTGCTCAATCGCGGCATTCGGCTGCAGACTGAAGCGCAGAGCCTGGACGTGCGCCCTTATCCGGCGGGTGCTCCGGCCGACTTTGCCGGGGCTGTGGGCCGGTTCGACATCGAGGCTTGGGCCGAGCCTGAGGGGACGCAGAGCGGCGAGCCCGTCACGCTCTACTTGCGCGTGCGAGGGCACGGCAATCTCGAACTGGTGTCGGACCCTCTGGAGGCGATCCTGGCGGATCTCGAGCGCGACTGGCGCGTATACGATGTCGAGGTGAGCACAGACCTGGGCACTGAGAATGACCTGGTCAGCGGGGAGAGGGTTTTCGCACGCCCGCTACTTCCCAAGGCAGAGGGGACGCTGACGATCCCGTCGTTGGCGATGACCTTTTTCGACCCGGAACTGGGCGTCTATCGCAGCGTAGCCGCAGAACCGGTGCTGGTACACGTGACGCCCGCTGGGGCTCAGGCGGGTGCAGCGAATGCCCTGGGCGCCACCAAGAGCGATGTGATGCTGGTGGGCAGCGATATCCGCCATATCAAACCGGCGCCGCCCTTGCTCACCACGCGTCGGGCCTCGCCGCTCAAGGCCCCGCTCTACTGGGCTGCCTGGATTCTGGCGCCTGCAGCGGTCGTGGGCCTGTGGGGCTGGGATCGCCGGCGGCGGCGCCTGGCGACCGATGTCGCCGCGCTGCGCGCTCACCGGGCTCAGCGCCTGGCTCGCAGCCGATTGAGCGAGGCCAGGCGGCTGCTGAGAGACGGCCGTGAGGACGAGGGCTATGGCACGCTCGCGCGGGCGCTCACCGGCTACCTGGGCGACAAGCTCAACCTGACGCCCTCTGGGCTGACGCGCGATGGGATTCGCGCGGCTCTGGCAGAGGCGAATGTGCGCCCACGCCTTGTGGAGCGGATCTTGCTCTGCCTGGAGCGCGCCGATTCCGGCCGCTTTGCACCGGGTGTTCCGACGGGTGAAGGTCTCGAGAGACTGATCGACGAGGCTCGGTCGCTCGTGGCCGAGATCGAGCGTGGTCTTGGCGCCTAGAGCCGCTGGCCGCTGCTCAATCCACTTGGCCCACAGGATACCATGATCCAAATAGGACGGGTTCCCATCCCGTCTCTGTGTGTGGATGCGCATGGCCCAAGCGCCATGAGATACTGTAAGGAGTGGACGTCTATGCTCGAGGTAGTCAATTTGGCCAAGTCGTATGGGGACGTGCAGGCGCTACGGGGCGTGAGCTTTCAGGTGGCGCCTGGAGAGATTGTGGGGTTATTGGGTCCGAACGGGGCCGGCAAGACGACGACGATGAAGATCCTGACCGGCTATCTGCAGCCCGACCAGGGCACGGCTTTGGTGGGGGGCCTGGATGTGCTCACCGATACGCGCCAGGTGCAGGCGATGATCGGCTACCTGCCGGAAAACGCGCCGCTCTATCCCGAACTGACGGTGCAGGGCTATCTCAAGATGATGGCCGCTCTGCGCGAGATCCCCGAGCAAGACCAAGTGGCTCGCCTCTCGGAGGCAGTCTATGCCACCGGCCTGGTGGAGCAGTTGGGGCGCCCCATCGGCGAGCTGAGCAAAGGCTTCCGCCAGCGAGTGGGGCTGGCTCAAGCCATCCTACACAGGCCGCGGCTGCTCATCCTGGATGAGCCCAGCCTTGGCCTGGATCCGACGCAGATCGTCGAGATGCGACGTCTGATCCGCCGCCTGGCCGAACACAGCACCGTGCTTTTCTCCAGCCATATCCTGACCGAGGTGGAAGCGCTCTG
>JAFGLK010000462.1 GCA_016928125.1 Anaerolineae bacterium | reverse complement strand
TGGCGATGGCCTCGCGGGTGCTATCCACGATGATGCCCGCCACCACGGGAACCCGTCCCGATGCGGCCTCGACCGTGGCCCCCACGATAGTGCGAAGCTCATCCCTGGTGAGTGTCTGGCCCTCACCGGTGCTCCCTCCGGCCGCCACGCCATGCACGCCCACCCGCTCGATCAGGTGGCGCACCTCCGCCTGGAGCAGGGCCAGGTCGATCTCCTCCTGGGCGTCGAAAGGCGTCGCGACGGGGGGGACGATCCCGAACAGCTCGCTCATCTCGCTTTCCTCCTCATTGAGCGCTCGACACGCAAGCGCGCGCCGGTCCCTCCAGAAACGGGCAGTGGTACGCAAAGCCGAGCCTGGCGTAGACGGCCAGGGCGGCCTGATTGCTCTGCGCGACATTGAGCACGATCGTCTCAATGCCGCCAGCAAGGAGAGCGCTCACCACGGCGCCAGTCGCCAAGGTAGCATACCCTCGTCCTCGATGGACGGGATGGGTGAAAACGTTGCCCACCGCTGCCACGCCGTAAGCACGGCTCACCAGATGTGTCCCCGCGGCAGACACCAACTCGCCCTCCAGGAAGATGCCATAGAAGACGCCCCGCAGCATCTGGCTGGGATCAAAGGCGTTGCCGGACCCCAGCGCATAGAGGGCTGCCAGGCGCCCGGCATCGTCAGGCCCGAGGCTCTCGGCGGGGTCATCGGGGGCCGTGAATAGCTCCCGCCGCAACGCCATCCGCCACATCGCGGTCGGTGTAGGCCAATCATAGGCCCCCTGCGCCAAAGCCAGGTGCTCCGGGCGACAGGTGACATAGACCGGCTCGGGGCGCGCCGCCCGCAAGATGGCGGACAGCCCCTCGGTCTCACCCATCAGCACAAGGGCCGGCAATCTGAGTCCGGTGAAATGGAGCGTCAGCGCGCCCAGATCGCCACCCCGATAGGCGCCGACCCAGGCGGTCTGCTCCCACAGGCCGGGCTCCAGATCGCCGATGGCGTAGGCGCTGTAGATCGGGTCGCGCTGCAGAAAGGCCAGGATCTCCGCCTTGTCATCCAGCCTACACGTCTGCCACATCAGGGATCAGCTCCAGCGGGATGCCCGACTCGCAGGGCACGCCCGTCTGGCATAGCCCGCAGCCATAGCCTTTGAACTTGTACGTGCTCTCGACATACTCGCGGGTGCGATTCAGATGCTGGCGACAGATCGCCTTGTCGTGCCCCTTTTCCGTGATAGCCCCCACGGGACAGCGACGCATACACTCGCCGCAGGTGCCTTTGGCGTAGAACAGGCAATAGGCCTGGTGATGTCTGTACGGTCGAGGCGTAGGCGGAATGCCAATGCGCGCCACCACCGACCCCACGCGCATGGCTTTGCCCACCGGCGTGATCAACCCGTCGCACAGTCCGAAGGTGCCCAGTCCGGAAGCATGGGCGACATGGCGCTCCGACCAGGTCGAGGCGATCAGGAAACGCTCGGAGGGCTGGGTGGCAAAGTGCGGCGAGAGAAAAGGCGCCAGCGCCGTGTAACCTCGCGCCTCCAGGACGGCCACCACATGGCGGCGCAGTTTGTTGTTGAACTCCTCGCCATAGATGCGCGAGCGCGCCCAGCGTTCGGGCGGCCAGGTTGTCTGTTGACGGCTGTCGCACTTGGTGGCGAGGGTCTGGGGTAACACCCAGGAGATGATGGTCAGCTCGGCCGGCGTCGCACCCGAGTCAGGATGGGTCTGGGAGAAGATCTCCCAGGGCGTCCAGTGAAAGGGTCCGACGGCCTCCTTGAAGCGCTCAAAGATCGGATCGTCACCCCGCGCAAAGCCCACCAGCGGGGCCGCCCAAGCGGGCTCGTTGGCTGCGTCTTGCAGAGTGTTATCTGGTCCGGCACAGTAGGCCTCAATGGTCATACATAGCCAGCGCTGTGCGTCCAGGGCGATGTCTTTGCTCATGGGGTTCTTTTTTCACCTTGTCTTGATGGCGGATAGCATCTGCGGGAAGGCAGGCTCTTACAGATTGCCCCAGTTCTCCTCGTCCACAAAAGCCCTGTAAAGGTGGGGTCGCCGCTGCACCCAATTCACGCCCCGGAAACAGCCGTTGTTCCAGGTGCGATAGCCGTCCTGCAGATTCACCTCGGCCGCGATCTGATCCTGGTCGCCCTCATTCCAGGCCAGGATATCGCCCTTGCGATCGATGATGCAGCTGCCCTGGGCTTCATTACGGGCGATGGCCATGGCATATTGGTTATCCATGGCGCGGGTGCGCATGATCGCCCGCCAGCGGCTCTCGTTGTAGATCGGCGGCCCCGGTGTCCAGCGATCGGCACGATGATCGCCCATGATGGGCATCAGAAAGATCTCTGCGCCGTTCAGGCCCAGCATCCGCGACGACTCGGCGGCCGAGGTGTCCATGCAAATATTGCAGCCCAATCGCCCCAGCTCGGTCTCAAAGACAGGAAAGGCATCGCCGGGGCGCACGCCCGAATCGCTCTCGCCCAGCACGGCCAGATGCACCTTGCGGTACTTGCCATCGATACGGCCGCCCGGGCTAATCAGGATCGCACTGTTGAACACGGCGTCGCCATCGCGCTCAAAGAGGCCCAGCAGGATGCGCACACCATACTCGCGCGCCAACCGCGCAAAGACCTCCGTCTCGGGGCCAGGCGCCGCCACTGCGAGGTCCAGGGGGCTAGCCTCCACCTGCCACTGCAACGCCACCTCAGGTAACAGGATCAGATGCGGGCGCTCCTGACAAGCGGCGCGACAGAGCTGGCTGTAGTAGGCCAGGTTGCGGGCCACAGTCCAGGCGCCTGTTCGCTCGCGAGCCTTGCCGGTCACCACGCACAGCCGCACGGGTCGCGGCCTGGGCGGCGCCTCAACGAGCGTGATGC
>JAFGLK010000064.1 GCA_016928125.1 Anaerolineae bacterium | reverse complement strand
TCGGCCTCAAGCGACCGCAGCACTACCACTGGCCTCAGCCAAGCACCCCATTCCAGCAGGCGGTCGCCGTTATTTGAACGGTATTGGACCTAGAACCCCTTTCCTCGGAGGCCGAGCCATGGATGTGCGCGCCACCAATCGCCACGCCTGGGATCGCCAGGTGGAGCTGGGCAACATCTGGACCGTGCCGGTCGGCCCGGAGGTCATCGCGGCCGCCCACCAGGGACGCTGGGAGATCTACCTGACGCCCATCAAGCCGGTGCCGCGGGCCTGGTTCCCCGACCTTCACGGCCTGGAGGTGCTCTGTCTGGCCTCGGGCGGCGGCCAGCAGGGGCCGATCCTGGCCGCGGCTGGCGCGCGGGTGACCGTGTTCGATAACTCGCCTCGCCAACTGGCCCAAGATCGGCTGGTGGCCGAGCGTGAGGGGCTGGAGATCGCCACCATCGAGGGCGACATGGCCGACCTCTCGGCCCTGGAGGATGGTCGCTACGGGCTGATCGTGCATCCGGTGTCCAACTGTTTTGCGCCGGCGGTGCGCCCCGTGTGGCGCGAGGCCTACCGGGTGCTGCGGCCCGGCGGCGCGCTTTTGGCGGGGTTCAACAATCCAGACACTTTTATCTTTGACTGGGGCCTGATCGAGCGCGAGGGGCGCCTGGAGGTGCGCCACGCGCTGCCCTATTCCGATCTGGCCAGCCTCACCCCTGAGGAGCGTCGCCAGTACGAGGAGAAGGGCCAGCCGCTGGAGTTCAGCCACACGCTGGAGGACCAGATCGGCGGGCAGCTCGAGGCGGGGTTTGTGCTGACCGGCCTGTACGAGGACCGCAACCCGCCCGCGGACTGGGACCCGCTCAGCGCGTACATGCCCTTTTACATCGCCACGCGGGCGCTGAAGATCTGAGGCGCGTCCAGGCTCCCCCGCCGCTCGTCGCTCAGAGCGGTTTTGCCCGCCTGTATGATGTGGCCTACAATGGGCTGCGCTCTCGCCCGGCGGCCCACGGGTCGCCCGTCACCCCATCTCCCCCTGGAGGGCTCGTACGGCGCATGCACATCGGCAAACGCTCGCGTCTCTGGCTGGTCTGGCTCGGCCTGCTCGTCGGCCTGGGGTGGCGCGCCTTGGCGGGGGCGCCGGCCGCGGCCCAGAGCCCTCGCCCCTCCTATCGCGGCCTCTCCTTCTACTGGGGCGATCTGCACGCCCACTCGGGCTATTCGTCCGACGGCGTGGGCACGCCCGAGCAGGCCTACGATTCGGCCCGCCAGCGGCACAATGATTTTTTCGCCCTCACCGACCACGACCACGCCTACATGCAATACCCCTACCTCTGCCTGGACGGCGTGGACAACAGTCTGGCGGGCACGCCCGACTTTGAGTGCCGCCCCGATCAACTGGTCTATGTGGATGTTGAGGTCAAGTGGGCGCACCTCAAGGAGGTGGCCGCCAGCCGTGGGGTGCCGGGCGAGTTCGTAGCGCTGTATGGCTACGAATGGACCCATACAGGCGGGCACATCAACGTGCTCCAGGCGCCCAACTTTGTGCGCATGGGCCTGACTCTGCCCACCTTTCTGGACGCTCTGCCCTGGCATCCCGACCACGACGCGTTCATCCTGATGCTCAACCATCCCTACGAGGGCTATGATTTCGACGATTTCGCCTACCATCCCGAGGCCTCGCCCCTGTTCCACATGATCGAGACCAACCGCTTTGCGGGCCGCTACCCCGAGGCGCTCAAGGCCGGCTGGCCGGTGGGGGCCACCGGCTATGGGGACAACCACTATGGCTTTGAGTCGGGCACGCGGCGCTATGGCGTGCTCGCGGCCGACCTGACCGAGGAGAGCATCACCCAGGCCCTCAAGGGGCGCCAGACCTTCGGCGTGCTCGAGGGGCGCGCGGGCGAGGAGGCGTTCCCCCTGGCGGCCGCGCTGAGCGTCAACGGCGCCCTGATGGGCGGCCGCACGCCCCACAACGGCGCGTTCGAGTATGAGATCTATGTGCGCGACGACCTGCAGGATATCACGCGGGTGCGGCTGCTTTACGGCGGCGCTTACCCCGCCGACTATTACGTGGCGCGCGAGTTTCGAGCCCTGGGCCGCGAGGCGCTGCTGCGGGGACGCTTTGGCAGCCCCGCCTTTGATATGCCCGACCGGGCCGAGTTCGTCTATGTAGAGGTCTGGCAGTACGACCGGGAGGCCCGCGTCGAGGAGGCCGTCGCCTGGACGGCCCCCGTCTGGCTCACGTACGATCCCGCCTATGTGCCCAGCCCCACGCCCTCGCCCACCGCCACCCCCGAGCCGACGCCCACCCCGACCCCGACCCCGCCTTACGACGCGGTGCATCTGCCGCTGATCCTGACCCGCAACTCAAGCCACGAGCCCACATCGCCCTGATTAAGGAGAGAGCCCCATGCCCATGACGCTGGATGCCTGGCACGCGCAGTATACGGAGGAGGCGCTCGAACCTGAGCTGCCGATCTGCGACCCGCATCACCACCTGTGGGACGATCCGCGCAACCGCTTCAGCCCGTACGGCCTGGCCGAACTGCGCCGCGACATCGGCGCGCGCGACGCGGGCGCGAGCCACAACGTGGTGCGCACCGTCTTTCTGGATTGCAGCGATCACTATTGGCCCGACGGGCCCGTGGCGCTGCGGCCCGTGGGCGAGACCGCCTTCGTGCGGCAGGTGGCCGAGGAGAGCGCCCGCACGCCTGGCGCCGAGATCGCCGGCATCGTGGCCTTTGCCGACCTGACGCTGGGCACGGGGGTGATTCCCGTGCTCGAGGCGCACATCGAGGCGGGCGGCGGCCGCTTTCGGGGCATCCGCCACCCGGCCGGCTGGGACCCCAACCCCGGCATCGGCTCGTACCGCAACCCGCCGCCGGGGCTGCTGCTGGATGCGACCTATCGCCAGGGCGCGGCCTGCCTGCAGCGGCTGGGCCTCAGCCTGGATATGCAGGTCTACCACCACCAGCTCGCCGAGCTGACCGCCTTTGCCCGCGCCCTGCCCGAGCTGACCCTCGTCCTCGACCACACCGGCATCCCCCTGGGCATTGGGCCATACGCGGGCAAGCGCGATGAGGTCTTCCGCCACTGGCGCGGCGGCATGGCCGAGCTGGCCCGTTGCGAGAACGTCTATGTCAAACTGGGCGGGATCGGCATGCCCAGCTTTGGCTGGGACTGGCACACGCGCCCGGCGCCGGCCGGCTCGGAGGAGGCGGGCGAGGTGGTGCGCCCCTACTTTGAGGCCTGCATTGAACTATTCGGCCCGGCGCGCTGCATGTTCGAGAGCAACTACCCGGTCGATCGGGCCGCGTTCTCGTACACGGTGCTCTGGAACATCTTCAAGCGGGTGGCGGCGGGCTATTCGGCGGCGGACAAGGTCGAGCTGTTCCACGACGCGGCCGCGCGGGCGTATCGGCTGTAGGCGCGCAAGGTGCCGGGCCCTGGCCAATCCACTGGCAAGTGCCCGGCACTTGAGATGCCCTGGACCGAGCTCAGCAGATCATCTTGGCCCGGCGCGTCGCGATCATCTGTGGCTTGCCACCACTTTGGTGAAGAACCAGGCCAGGATCGCGCCTGCGACCATCACCGTAAAGTGAAAGCCGTACTCGATGCCCAGGAGGGCGCCCGCGGTGCCGCCCTCAAAGTGCAGGTGGAGGCTGTCGTGCGGCCACCAGCTCACCAGCAACCAGACGATGGCCAGGTGCGCTGCGCGCCCGAGAGCCCCAGGCGCCGCGCGCGTCGAGCCGTAGCCGAACAGGAGAAAGGCCGCGCCGAACCCAAAGGCCACGGCCTCGGCCACCTTGAGCAACATGAAGGACATGACCTGAAAGCTGGTGGCGCTGGCCACCAGCGCCTCTGCGCCGGGCGAGGGGGCCCAGAACCCTCCTAGCGGCGCGCCTGACCCCCCCAGGAACGCAAGGACGGCCAAGGGGCCGGCCAACAACACCCACTTGAGCCAGCCGTGGGCTGGCCGTGAAAAAGCTGCCGTTCGAACGCTCATGATCGACTCCTTCGCGTCATGGACTTGTCTGGTCTCTGCGCTTCAGAGATCCTATCCATGGCGTTTATTCATTATAATTTATATCAACAAACTTGTCAATACCTCCATGAGCGATTTTTGAGGTCGTCTCCTCAAGACGCGTGAACGGGGCCTGCCAAGCTGGAGCTTGGCGCTCCCAGGCCAGCGCTGCGCTTTGGAGTGCGGCGGCTGTAGCTGCGATCGCTGATCGCGGATCCGGCGCGATGACCCATCGCGCCTGCAGGTCAGAGAGCGCCAAGCTCCAGCTTGGCTCCGTGCCGACCCGGAGCTTGGCCCGCGCGGGAAGGGGCTACCCGCGCGGTTGCGGCACCAGCACGTCGTCGCGCCAGCGCAGGCGAAAGGCGGGCCGCACCAGCGCCTCGACGTTCTGCAGCGTCAGGCCGCCATCGGCCACCACCAGCGCGCCGGTGACAAAGGCGGCCTCGTCGGAGGCCAGGAAGAGGGCCACGTTGGCGATGTCCTCCGGCCGGCCCCAGCGCCCAATGGGGTAGCAGTCGCGGTTCATGGCCTCCTCGAGCGGGTCGTCGGCCATGCGCCCGGCGCCGCGCTCGCCCACGATCAGGCCTGGCGCGATGGCGTTGGCGCGGATGCCCTCGCGGCCATACTCCAGGGCGATGGAGCGCACCAGGGCGTTGAGCCCCGCCTTGGCGGCGGCGTAGAGGCCGCAGTGGGAGCTGGTGACGAGCGAGTTGGCGGTGGAGACGTAGACCAACGCCCCGCCGCCGGCGCGCACCATCTCGGGCAAGGTGTACTTGGCCGCTAGCCAGGCGCCGGTGAGGGTCACGTCCAGGCCGCGCTGCCACTCCTCGCGGGTGTAGTCGGCCACGCGCCGCGCATAGCTCTGGGCGGGGTTGTACATCAGGCGGGTGAGCTTGCCATAACGCGCCAGCGCGGCGCCCACCAGCCGCTCCCAGGTCTCCTCCTCGGCCACATCGCCCATCACCGGCTCGGCCTGGCCGCCGATGGCTCGGATGCGATCCACGGTCTCGAGCAGCTTTTCCTCGCGGGTACGCGTGTTCACCACCAGGCGCGCGCCCTCCTGGGCGAAGCGGTAGGCGGTGGCGGCGCCGATGCCGCCCCAGGCAGCTCCGGCCACGATGGCGACTTGATCTTGCAGACGCATAGGGACCTCCAGGGCATAGGGATTGGATCGGGGGCATTGTACGCGATCAGACGCGCCCTGGACAGCCAGCCCACAAGTGGCTACACTCTCGCGGCGACAATCCGATCCCACAGGAGGAGCACGATCCATGAGCGACACGATGCAGATCGGCCTATGGGGCTGTGGCGTGATGGGCCGCAGCCTGGCGCAGGCGCTATGGGCCACTGGCGAGGCCCGTCTGGCCGCCGTCTATGATACGCGCCCGGACGTCGCCGCCGCGCTGGCGGGCGAGCTGGGCGGCCAGGCCGTTGGCTCGGCCGAGGCGCTGCTGGGCACCCCCGGCCTGGATGGGGTGATCATCGCCCTGCCGCCCGACCTGCACGCTCCGGCCACCGAGGCCGCCGCCGCGGCCGGGTTGGATATCCTGGTGGAAAAGCCCATG
>JAFGLK010000461.1 GCA_016928125.1 Anaerolineae bacterium | reverse complement strand
CGCCGACGCCGACGCCATCTGCGATAGCCCAGTTGAGGTAACGGGTGCGCATGGCGAGCCCCATGATCTCCTTGGAGACCACGTCGACGGCCACGGGGTCGCGACCCATGATCATCAGGCGCGCGCCGGCGGGGCGCTCGAACTTGTTGCCGCCCGCCACGCCATCGGCGCCATCCCAGCCATCCACCACCACCAGATCGGGCTTACGGATGCGGTTCAGATCCACCAGCGACTCCTCGATCAGGTACTCGCGATGGATCTGGGAGCGTTGCGACTGCGGCGTCAGCGAGAAGCTGTTCTTCAGCGCCACGGTATAGTCGGCGGAGATATGCGTCTTGAGGCACGGCACGCTGATAAAGACGTCCGCGTTCAGCACCAGCTCGGAAAAGGGAAGGGGATGGGGATAGCGCGGGTTCTCCGGGCTCATCTCGCGATGCGGGCCGCCGTCCAGATTGTGCAGCGTCACGCCGCGCCGCGCGGCCATCTCGCGCCAGCCGCCATGCAGGAAGGCTGTCTCTAGCGCCGTGCCAAAGCGGCCCGTCCCCTCGGCGATGACGATCTCCCCCGGGGCGCAGCGCTGTACCTCCGCGACGATGGCCTCCACCAGTTCCATGTGCGTGGTCCCGCCCGAGCTCGCGGGCGCATCGGCTGTGAGATTGGGCTTGATCACCACCCGCTGCCCCGGCGATACGATGCTCTCCATGCCTCCCAAAGAGGCCAGACAGGCGCCTAGCACGCGGCCCACCGCGTCGAAATCGGTCCACGGCTCGATCGCCACAACGATTCTCTCATCCATCAGAGGAACACCTCTATGCATCTGGATTGATCGGGCCCCACCTTGGGTGACGCCAAGCAGAGTTGATTGTAGGCCGGTCCTATAGGCCGTCAAAAAGTGGATCGCGTGCTCATCCCCGTGCTCATCCGGCCCGTTGGCCGACTCGACCCGGTGGACAGGATCAGCCATCTTCAGTATGATATCTGCGAGCGGGCCAAAGATCGCCGGTTGGTCAGGGTTCTGAGAGGAGTGTCTGCATGCCCGTTACAGTGGACGCCCGTGGGCTCGCCTGTCCGCAGCCTGTCATTCACGCGCGCAATGCCATGCGCGAGGCAGACGACATCATCGTGCTGGTGAGCAGCCAGGAATCGGTGGCCAATGTGCGCCGCCTCGCCGAGCGGGCGGGCTGGGCTGTCACGGTGGACGAGCAGGAGGGCGCGTTTGCGCTGCATCTGCTCAAGGGGGCTGCTGTGGCCCAGCCGGAGGCGTCTCCGGCGCCGGCGCCCGGCGTGGCCTCGGGCGGGGCGGTGCTTCTGATCTCTGCCGACCGGATGGGCCGCGGCGAGGACGAGCTGGGCGCCATCCTCATCCGCGCCTTCTTCCACACCCTCACCGAGACGGACGAGCTTCCTGCCACTCTGGTCCTCTATAACACCGGCGTCAAGCTGGCCGTCGAGGGCTCGCCGGTGGTGGAGGATCTGCGGGTCCTGGCGGACAAGGGCATGGAGATCTTGGCCTGTGGCACGTGTCTCAAGTATTTCGAGTTGGAGGATCACGTCGCCGTGGGCACCATCTCCAATATGTATATCATCGCCGAGACGCTGCTGGGCGCGGGGCGGGTGATCTCGGTTTAGGGTCTGGCACGGATACCCAACCTTTGCAAGGAGTGCAACTGTGAATCTCGCAGGCTATCGCATCGTCGACCTTACCCATGTCATCGTGCCCGAGACGGAGCCCAGGCCGGTGCATATCGATACGGTGCCCGCCCCCCATGCGGTGCCGGGCGGCCAGTGGTACATCATGCACAAGGTCGAGATGACGCTCAACCACGTCGGCACCCACATCGAGGCGCCCTACCATGTGCGTCAAGAGGGTATGGACGTGGCCCAGATCCCGCTCGAGAGCCTCTGCGGCGAGGCCGTGGTGCTCGATCTGCGTTTCGTCGAGCCGGGCGGCGTGGTGAGTCTGGCGGACATCCAGAGGGCGGCCCAGGCCGCGGGCGGCATCCGCGAGGGCGACATCGTCCTGGGCCGTTTCGACTATGACGGGGCGCCCGGCACCAGCCGCAACTTTGAGGCCGAGGCGATCCAGTATCTGGTGGATGCGGGCATGAAACTCATGGGTGTGGACCTGGGGGGCATCGAGCTGCCCCGCAGCGACCCGCGCCAGCCTCAGCAGTACAACCATCATCAGCTGCTGGACAATGACATCTGCCTGATCGAGAACGTGGCCAACCTCAAGGCGTTGACTCGTTCCCGGGTGATGGTGTTCTGCCTGCTCATCCCAATCGCCAAGCTGGACAGCTTTCCGGTGCGCCTGATTGCGCTGGAAGAACGCTAGCCTGCACCTTACGCAGTTCAGGAGTGAGCGTATGGAGATCGAGCCCCAGGAGATGGCGGCCGTGACTGACCAACCCGTGCGTGGGGATCGCGCGTTGGCGCATGGCGCGCTGGCCGCGGGCGTGCAGGTGGTGACCGGTTACCCCGGCTCTCCGGCCACCGGCGTGTTCGATGGCCTGATCGAGCTCACGGCGCCGGGCGAGCTGGATATCCACTGGTCGCCCAACGAGAAGGTGGCCATGGAGGTGGCTTTTGGCGCCTCGTTGGCGGGCGCGCGCGCCCTGGTGGTGCTCAAGAGCGTGGGCCTCAACATCGCTCTTGACCCGCTGGCCACGCTGTCGCTCAGTGGGTCGCACGCCGGCCTGGTGATCCTGTTGGGCGACGACCCGGGCGGCTGGTCTTCACAGAACGAGCAGGATTCGCGCTGGTTGGCTCGGGTCGCCATGGTGCCGATCGTCGAACCCACCAGCGTGGAAAGCGCCGCCCGGCTCATGTCTCAAGCTTTCGCCTGGTCCGAATCGCTGGGCGCCCCAGTCATCGTGCGCATCACCCGGGCGATGTCGTTGGCGAGCGGGCGCATGGAGGCGCCCTGGAAGCTGCCCGCCTCGCGCAAGCGCTTCTATCGCAAGCGCAATCGCTGGATCGTGTTGCCCTACCTGGTGGTGCAGCGCCACGAGATGGTCAACGCCCATCTGCGCGAGCTGCAGGGTGCCCTCGAGGCCTCGCCCTACGATGTCGGCACGGGCCAGGGGCGCTTGGGTGTCATCGCCTCGGGCTTTACGCACGGCAAACTGCTGCGGACGTTGGGCGACGGGGCAGACGCGTTTCGGCAGCGCGCGCGTATCCTGGCACTGACCAGCTCATGGCCCTTGCCCGAGAAGGCCCTGGCCGACTGGATGCAAGATCTGGAGCGCGTGCTGATCCTGGAGGAGGGCGGGCCATTCGTGGAGGACCAGATCCGCGCGCTCGCGCAGCGGGCGGGCCTCACCGTCGAACTGCTGGGCCAGGCCTCGCGGACTACGCCCGAGGCGGGCGAGCTCTCCGAGAAGCAGATCGCCGCGGCGCTGGTCGCCCTGGATCCCACCTACAAGCCCGGCGAGTTGCCCGAGGAATCGCGGGCCATGCCCAGCACGGTCCCGCTCTGCCAGGATTGCCCCTACCTGCCCGCCATAGAGGCGCTGGTGGAGGCCATGGAGCGCCACGGCGGCCGCCAGCGCTACATCGT
>JAFGLK010000460.1 GCA_016928125.1 Anaerolineae bacterium | reverse complement strand
GGTAACCCATGCCCACCAGGCGCTCTTTGTAGATCTGGCCATGGATCAGGATGTGATCGGCGGCCTGCAGGATACGCCGATTCCAGATATTTAGCAGCGCGCCATATAGGGCGCCCCGATGCGGCTCCAGGTCATGCAGCGAGTGGATCACTGGAATCCCGCACCTCTTCAGTGCGGCGATCACCCCCCCGTTCCAGAGGTGAGGGCCGGTGATGTGCACCAGATCGGGCTCCGAAGCCTGAATGAGGCGCGCCAAGTCGGGCGCGATGCCTGGCTTGAGCGCGCCCAGGCTCAGACCCGTGTTGCGCGTGTCCACGGGTGTCTGCACGGCCACGCCGGGCGCGTAGCGGTCCGCCGGATAGGCCGTCGACGTGACCAACTGCACGACATGGCCGAGCGCGGCCATCCGGTTGGCCAGATCGGCCGTGTACTGGTGCAGCCCAAAGGTTGGAGAAAGCAGCACATAGGTCAGGCGCATTGGCGTTCACACCCCATCGGACTTGCGGGCGAAACGAGGCAGCCAAGCTCATCCCCCCAGAGCTCGCCACCCACAGGAACCGTTCAACTAACTATTATGCTGATTTGGATGAACCCGGCATGAATAGCCGGGCTCGGGAAGGTGACGGTTTGTTCATCTGGGAGACCTTGCGGCGTACCGCTCGTCGGGCGGCGGCGCCGGACAGCACAGGACGTCACATGCCCGGCAGCTGGGCCAACAGGGCGCGGTATGATCGAGCACGCGCAGCCAGCTTCGGATCCAGCACCTGGCCCAGGGTTGCGACGACCCAGCGAGGCAGAAACGCTGCCAGGAGCACCGCCTTGAGGCGCCGGGCGCCCCACTCTGCGGAGAACTTGCGCACGAACTGCACTTTACTGCGGTAAAGCGCCACGATCATCTCGACCGGCACTTGCCTCGTGCTTTGTCCGCCATAGTGGATGACTCGAGCATCGGGCACCCAGAAGAGCTGCCAGCCCGCACTCGAGAGCCGATGGCACAGGTCTGTCTCCTCGGCGTACATGAAGTACTGCTCGTCGAAAAGGCCAACCTGGTCCAATGCCTCTCGTCGCACCACCAGACAGGCCCCTTTGATCACCTCGACCTGCCGAGATTCGGTCTGTTTCCACCGATGCATCGGGTAGGTGGCTCTGGGGACGAGCCGGTCGAGGAAGAACAGCCGCCAGGCTTCCCGACTCGGCGTCAGCACCGGGTGACACGAGGGCTGAAGGCTGCCATCGCCGTTCAAAAGCAGGGGGCCGCAGGCGGCGGCCTCCTCGGTCTCATCCATGAACGCAAGCATTTCGGTGAACGCGCCTGCGACCACCACGGTGTCGGGGTTCAAGAGCGCGACATAGCGTCCCCGACTGCTCTGGATCGCCTGGTTGTTGGCTGCGGCGAAGCCGGCATTGATCTCGTTCGCCATCAGCTGCGCCCAGGAGAAGCCCGATTGGATCATCTGAACCGTGCCATCGGAGGAGGCGTTGTCTACCACCCAGACCTCGGCTGTCAGGCGGTGTTCCCGCAACACCTCGATCTCTCGTGCCAGGGACTCCAGACACGCGCGGAGCAGTTGACACGTGTTCCAGCTGACGATGATCACCGACAAGTCGATCGGGCGGTTGCAGATGGCCACTAGCGGTCCCCCTCACCCACCCGCGACGCGATGAGCGCCAGGGAACGAGCCCGCTCTACAGACCTGTCAAATGCCGCTCGAGCGTGGGCGAAATCCACGTTCAGTCTGGGCCGCGGTGTATCGTCTCCGGTAAGCTTTAGCATGTGAACAGATCTCATGCTACCTCGTCCGCGGCGCCATCTGAGGTAGCCACGACACCGGTCGCATCTTCCCACGCCTCCAGAGCGGGGACTCCTCCCATGAAAAGCCACACCAGCGCGCTGGCCTGAAACCCCGGGAAGCCGATGTTGTAGACAAATGGCAGGAACCAGTCTGCCAACATCATGATGACCAATATGCCCCCCCACGCGGCCAGTATGCCGTTGGCATAGCCTTGGCCGAACCCGGGATGGGCGCGGCACTCGAGGCGCGCAGCCGTCCACGCAATCCGAACCATGAACCAGAGAAAAAGTCCCAGGCCAAGGAGGCCGGTGTGAGCGTAGAGGTCCACATAGTTGTTGTGGGCCGAGATTTTGGGGTCCAACCACAAGGCCCTGCCATAGCCCAAGGGCTCGAGGCTGGTGTAAGGACGGTAGGCGGCCGGCCCCAGGCCCGTCAACGGGTTGCGCGCCGTCACCTTCAAGACGCGTTCGATGAGCAGCAGACGCGAGGCGCCGCTGGTCTGCCATTCCTCCTCCCCCCCAGCGAACTCGAACAAAGTCGGGAAGAGGAGCCCCACCAGGAACAGGAAAACCAGCAGGGCCAGCGCCGGCCAGCGCAGGCGGGGATAGCGCAGCCACAACAACACCGCCAGCGCCGCTCCCACCCCAACCCAGTTGGAGACGCCTTCGCGCTCGGTGACAAAGGCATAGATCAGCACACCCCCCATTACCAGCCAAAGATATGTCCGTTGCTTGTGGCCAAGCTCGGCGTTGAATAGCACTTGACCCCCAGCCAGACCCGTCAGTAGAATCCAGAAGGGCGCCCGGATGAGGGCCACGGTGCCTAGCGCCTGGGCAACAGGCGCCAGGGGCGGGATGGCCTTGAGCAGCGCCAGAGCCCCACCGACGATGAGAAAGGTCCACGTCAACCGGCGGAGCCAAAGCGGCTCGCGAGCCAGATTGGCCATCAGCCAGAAAGCCAACGCCGAGAAGGCAAAGATGGCCCATTGGGCCAATTGGACCAGCCAAAAGTTGTCCGAGCGCGGCACTGCCGGATCCCACAGCGCGTTGCCGATGCCCAGCGAGAGCAGACCCGCCAGCAAAAAGAGGGTCAGCGGCCGGTTGGCTGGCGAGGCCGTCCAGCGAAGCTCGCGGCGCCATAGCCCCTGAAACAGCCATAGCGCGGCCAAGGCCGGCACGAGCAGCGTGGCCAGGTTGAGGGTCACCTCGGTGCCGGTGCCGATCTGTATGGGCACGATCAGGGCGGCGAGGATGAGACCCACCAACCCCCAAGCTGGCCGGACGAGCACCAGCAGCGCACCGGGCAACGCGGCCAACAGAATCAGAAGGCGCTTGTCGGGATTGCGACCGAGGAGAGCGGCCCCCAAGATGAGGCCACAGACAACCAGGATCGTGGGGAGCTGGCGCGATTCAGAGAAACGTCTCAGGGCGCTACGCATGGGCCTCCCCTCCTTCGGCGACGTGCGACCGCTTCCTCCACCAGGCCCACAAAGTGCGCCCCGATCCGTTCCCAATCGTAGCGCGCCTCCACCAAGCGCCGGGCGTTGCGCG
>JAFGLK010000063.1 GCA_016928125.1 Anaerolineae bacterium | reverse complement strand
ATCGTTCAAGGTGGTGGCCAGACGGAATTGCTGGTGATTCAGGAGCAGGGCGGCACGCGCAGCACGGTGCGCAAAGGTGCAGCGCTGGCGCGTCAGATGGTCGCCTCCGTTGAGGGCCTCCGTCGGGAGCCTTGTCCCGTCTCACGACTCACCATCGGGCTCGAGTGTGGGGGCTCCGATGCCACCTCGGGCATGGCCGCCAACCCCGCGTTGGGGGCCTTCAGCGACCTGATGGTCGCCCACGGAGCCAAGGTCATTCTGGGCGAGACGAGCGAGCTGCTGGGCGCCGAGCACGTCTTGCGTGAGCGGGCTGCCAGCCCCGAGATCGCCGCACGCCTCATGCGCACGATCGAGGCTTGCGAGACCTTCCTCAAGGCCACGGGCGAGGATTTCGTCGGCAAGCAGCCCAGCCCCGGCAACATCGTCGGGGGCATCACCACGGTCGAGGAGAAGGCCTTGGGCGACGTGCTCAAAGGCGGCACCACACCCATCGTCGATGTGCTGCGTTATGGCCAGATCCCGACCCACCCGGGGCTCTCGTTCATGGACACACCCGGCAACGACACGACATCGGTCACCGGCCTGGCCGCGGCTGGCTCGCATATCGTGGTCTTTACCACCGGCCGTGGGAACCCCATGGGCAACCCCCTTGCGCCGGTGATCAAGCTCACCGGCAACAGCCACACCTTCCGGCGCATGCCCGGCGATATAGATCTCGATGCGGGGACGATCCTACGCGGCGAGGAGACCGTCGCTCAGGTGGGAGAGCGCATCTTTGAGCTGTGCTTGCGCGTGGCCTCGGGTGAGATGCCAGCCGCCGAGGAGCTGGGCCACACCGAGTTCGCCATTCTGCGTCAGGGGCCGATCTACTAGCGAGCAATGGAGCCTCCACCTGAACAGAGCGGAGCGCATCCCGATGACACACTCGGAGAAGATCGTAGAGCGGGTGGCACGCGCATTGCTGACGATGCAGCGCCACTCCTGGGAGCAGGGCGTCGCGGCCCAAGCTTTTCTGGAGCTAGGTCGACACGATCTGGCCGTGCTCATGGCGCGCGAGGCGGTGGTGCGCCAACTGCCGGATGGGCGCCTGGGGATGGTGGGCGACCCCAACGCGGTCACTGATCCTTCGGCCAACGGGGAGGCCGTGCTCTTTGCGGCGCGCCTCACCGGAGATCCCGCACTCGAGGCGGCCGCCAAACGCCAGCTCGCCTGGTTGCTCGAGCGGGCACCGCGCACGGCCGATGGCACGCTCTATCATCTGACCCACACGGGCCAGGTTTGGGTTGACTCGTTCTATATGGCGCCCCCCTTCCTCGCCGTGGCGGGGCATCCTGACGAGGCGGTGCGGCAAGTGGAGGGCTTTCGCCGCCTACTGTGGGATCCGTCGGCGCGCCTTTTCCATCACCAATGGGACGACGATTGCGCTGACTTTGCCCGGGCCGCCTTCTGGGGCGCAGGCAACGGCTGGGCTGCGGCCGGCATGGCGCGCGTGATCGCTGCGTTGCCGCCGAGGATGGCCGCTGATCGGCAGCGCCTCATCGGCTATGTAGGCGAGTTGCTGGAGGGATGTCTGACGCATCTTCGCGCGGATGGATTGTTCCATGATGTGGTGGATGATGCGGACACCTTTGTCGAGACCAACCTGGCCCAGATGCTGGCCTACACGATCTACCGCGGCGTGACATACGGCTGGCTACCTGATTCCTTCCTCGCGCAAGCCGAGCGCATGCGCCAGGCCGCTCGACAGCAGGTTGACCCAGATGGGCTGGTCCAGGGGGTATGTGGCGCCCCGCACTTTGAATATCCCGGCGTCGCCCCCGAGGGGCAAGCCTTCTTCCTCCTGATGGAGGCCGCGGCGGCGGATTGGGCCGCAAGCTAGGACGCTGCGCGACAGGCGCGAACAGCGACGGTGGGCGTGAACCCCGCCATCCGGAGGTTGTGGCGATGAGCGATGAGCGAGCTTTGCATGAGGAGACGCGCCGCATCTGGGACGCGAACGCCCGCTTCTGGGACGGACGCTATGGCGAGGGCAACGACTTCCAGCGGCTCTTGATTGGCCCCGCCACCGAGCGCTTGCTCCAGTTGCAGCCCGGCGAACGCGTGCTCGATGTCGCCTGCGGCAATGGGGCCTTTGCGCGGCGGATGGCGGCCCTGGGTTGTCAGGTGCTGGCCTGTGATTTCTCGCAGGTCTTTCTCGCCTGCGCCCAGGCGCGCATGGCGCACGACCAGGAGCGCATCACCTACCGGCTGGTGGACGCGACGGATGCCGCGCAATTACGGGCGCTTGGCAAGCATGCCTTCGATGCGGTCGTGTGTAGCATGGGCCTCATGGACATGAGCGACGTCGAGCCTTTGATGAGCGCCGTTCCCCAGCTGCTGCGTCCTGGCGGACGCTTTGTTTTCTCCGTGATGCACCCCTGCTTCAACTCGCTGGGCACCTCGGCGATGCTCCAGGAGGCAGATCAGGACGGCCAGTTGGTCGAGACGCGCTCAGTGGTCGTGACGCGCTATCTCAGCCCGATGCACGGCCTCGGGCTGGGCATAGTCGGCCAGCCCGAGCCACAGTATTACTTTCACCGTCCTCTGAGCCTGCTCCTGGGCGCCGCTTTCCGGGCGGGTCTGGCCATGGATGGAATCGAGGAGCCGGCCTTCAACGGCGAAGAGAGCGGCGCCCGCGCCCTGTCCTGGGGACGCTTTGCCGAGATCCCACCCGTGTTGGTGGTGCGCCTGAAGCCCTGCGCAGGCGAGCCAGCGGGCTGAAGGGTTGATCATGCCTCGCGCCGCCCGGTATGGGGCTTTTCTGGCGGGCCTTGTGGTTGTGGCCCTGGCTTGTCTGTCCGGTTGCGCCGACCGGGCCGACGCTGAGGGGCTCTATCGCGCCGGCTTGATCGCCATGGAGCGTGGCCGCTACCGCACCGCGGTGCGCTGCTTTGGGCAGGTGGCCAAGCTCGACCCGCCGGGTATTACCCGCGGCTATGAGCAGCGCGCCGAGGCCTATCTCCGCTGGGGCAAGTATCGCCGCGCCATCAAGGACTGGAGCCGTCTCATCGAAATCTGGCCCGAGCAACCATCAGCCTACCTGGGACGCGCCCTGGCTTACGAGCGTATGAATAAGCCTGAGGAGGCCCTACCAGACTATCGCAAGGTGCTCGAGCTGCCCGATCGAGGACACCACGCTCTGGCGCGGCAGCGCCTGGGTGAACTGGAGGGACATCCATGATGACCCCGATGTGTGTATCTCAGAAGGGCGAAGGGGGCGGCGCATAGCAGAGCGCGAACAGTGCCATTTGCCAGCAAAAAGGCTTGTTCCCGCTAGGATAGTATGCTATGATGGGGGAAGGCTGATGCGCGTCCGATTGGAGAGGCTAGTCGCGAGTCGGCCTGGATGGAGATACTATGGGGTCTCCACGGTGGGTCGGTGCGGCCTGTTTTCTGCTGGTGTGTCTCGTCCCCGTCATGATGGCTTGCTCGTCGGTTGGTCCCTCACCCCCCGATGATACGGCAGAAGCGATTCCTTCCTCGGCCCAATCTCCCATAGAGGCGCCCGCAACCAGAGTCCCCGCCTCGCTTGGCGCCCCGAGTCCTCCGCAAGGAGCGCAGGCGGCCCCTCCGCCGGTGGATGCGGCCAGCCTACTCATGCCAGCGGACTTGGCCTACCTTGGGGCCTTCAGGCTGCCCGATAGCGCTGATGAGCTCGGCTGGCCCTGGAGCGGTCATGCCCTGACCTACTATCCCGACGGTGACCCACAGGGGCCTGACGATGGCTACCCCGGCTCTCTCTTTGGCACCGGCAATGACCAGAAGCAGTACGTGTCCGAGGTCACCATCCCCGTGCCTGTGAACTCCCCAGGCAGGAACGTGGAAGAGCTGAACACAGCCGAGACCTTGCAGGATTTCTACAACATCCGTGGCACGCTATACGATGATCTGCACGAGTTCGATGACTTTGTGGGGGCACTCGCCAAGGCCGGCCTGGCCTATCTGCCGGCACAGGGCCAGCAGACCTCGGCCAAGCTCTACTTCTGTTGGGGATACCACCTGCAGTTGGTGCCCCAGGACGAGCCCACGCTCCATGGCCAGCCTGAGGTATCCCATGGCTGGTGCGAGCTGGACCTCGCGAATCCGCAGGTGGCCGGGGCCTGGACCATCGGCGACTATGTCAACTATGTGACCAGCGACTATATCTTCCCCATCGACCCAGACTGGGCCGCGGCGCACACGCCGGGGATGCTGCTCGTGACAGGGCGCTTTCGGGATGGCGGCCAGGGCAGCAGGGGGCCTTCGCTCTTTGCCTATGGGCCGTGGAACGATGGCAACCCTCCCCCTGTGGGGGCGCAACTCGCGACGATACCTCTTCTGGCCTACAGCAATTACCTCGAGGAGGGCGGCCCCATCATGGAGGGCTACTCGCATGCCGACGAATGGGATGGCGGGGCCTGGCTGACTGCGAACGGTCGATCGGCGGTGGTGATGATCGGCACCAAGGCGCTCGGTGAGACCTGGTATGGCTTTGCAGATGGCACGGTATGGCCCGAGGAAGGGCCCTATCCCCCCGTCCCGGATCCGCCCAACGACGAGAGAGGTTGGTGGGCCGAACGCTTTCAGGCCCAGATCATCTTCTACAACCCCGATGATCTGGCGGCGGTGGCCGCGGGCCGTAAACAGCCCTGGGAGCCTCAGCCTTACGCGACCCTGGAGATCGACCCATATCTGTATCACATCACGTCCGAGAGGCAGTGGGACCACGTCGGCGCGGTAGCGTACGACAGCCAGCGTAGAGTCCTGTATATCATGGAGCCCCTAGTGGATGAGGACAAGTCGATCATTCATGCCTGGCAGGTAGGAGGCTAGGGGAGATGACCAAGTCAGCCACGCGCAGCTTGTCTCTGCTCGCGATGCTTTTTCTTCTTGCGCTCGCGTTGGCTGTGCCGGCGCATGGCCAGGGCCTTGACGCGAGCCCGCCTGCCGAACCGGTCAAGCTCATTTTCATCCACCACTCCACGGGCGGCAACTGGTTGGCGGATCCCAGCGATGATCAGCCCTCTGGCGGCCTGGGCATCGCCTTGCGCGACAATAACTACTTTGTCAGCGCCACCAACTACAGTTGGGGACCCAATGACATCGGCGACCGGACCGACATCCCCAACTGGCCCGAGTGGTTCGGCGGCCCGGAAAGCGAGCGCTATTTGCGGGCGCTGTACACCGAAAACGGGCAGAATATCGGCGACTTTGGCCGCTGGTCGCGTCTGGCGCAGGACCCCGGCGGCGAGAACGAGATCGTCATGTTCAAGTCCTGCTTCCCCAACTCGGATCTGTACGGTAACCCGACGGACCCGCCGGCGGGTGAGCCCGGCGACGAGATGACCGTGAGCAATGCCAAGGCCGTGTACAATCGTCTGTTGACCTACTTTGAGACGCGGCAGGATAAGCTCTTTGTCGTCATCACCGCGCCGCCCATGGCCGACTTTGATTATGGTGGGGGCGATCTGCCGCCCGCCCAGCGGGCCGCCAACGCCCGTGCCTTCAACAACTGGTTGGTCGCCGAGTGGCTGGGGAGCTATCCGTACGCGAATGTGGCTGTCTTTGACTATTTCAACGTGCTCACCAGCAGCGGGGGCAGCCCCGAGGTGAACGACCTCCGCCAGGAGGGCGGCAACCATCACCGCTGGCGAGATGGCCAGATAGAGCATATCCAGACCGTGGATAACAACTTTTCGTCCTATCCCAGTGGTGACAGTCATCCCTCCAGCGCGGGGCATCAGAAGGCCACGGCCGAGTTCGTCCCCCTGCTCAATGTCTTTTACAACCGCTGGAAGGAGGGCGCTGGCGCGGCTGTCCCAGCGATCCCAGCGCCGCAGCGGCCAGCGCAGCCGACCCCGGCTCAAGCGCCAACCGAGGCTGCCGAGCCCGCGCCGAGCGAGGGTGAGGCACCGCCTCCGCCTGCCGCGGGCGCTGTGACGGGCCTCATCGAAGGTTGGGAGGGCGAGAATTACTGGGAGTGCAATGGGGATGACCAGGGATCGACCATCGAGTCAGCGGTCGACTCGCAGACGACCTATAGCGGCAACGGCGCCCTGCGCATGGCTTACAATGTCGTCGCGACGGGCTGGGGAGACTGTGGCACCTCGTTTCCCAGCCCGGCCGACCTGAGCGGCGGCACGGGGCTTGCGCTGGCGCTCCATTCCGACACAGCCGGCCAGCCCCTGGTGTTGATGCTGTTTTCCGGCAGCGCCGACGGACCCACGCCATTCGTCGCAGACTTGGAGACCACAGAGGAGTCCGTCTCGGACTGGGCAGCGATCATCGTGCCGTGGGAGGCCTTTGGCCGAGCCCCCTGGTCTGACGAGGGCGGGCTGAACGAGATCGATCCCCAGCACATCGTCGGCATGGGGCTCAGTTTCATGCCCGGCGAGGGCACTCTCTGGCTGGATGACGTCGGCCTCTTCACGGGTGAAGCAGTGTCGCAGGAGGCCGCGCCCGAGGTGGCGAAAGAGGAGGCGCAGCCCGCCCCCACGGGGGCCCCCGGGGAAGCGCCCACCGCCGAGCCGCTTCCGGCGGCCACGGCCGCGCAGCAGGCCGCAAAGCTGGCGGATACGCCCGCGCAACAGGCAGCAGCGCCGACGACCGCCCCCGTGCAGCGGGCGGCCCAGCCCGCCGCGCCCAGCCGGCTGCGAGCCTTGCTCTACCCCATCGCTTTTGTATTGGTGCTGGCCATCGCTGCCGTGGCGTTCTTCCTTGGGCGGTACCTGGCCAGGCGATGAGGCCGATCGCCTGGCAGAACTCAGGCCGGCCTGAACTCCACACGGTTCCAGCGGAAGGTTTGGCGACTTGGCCTGAGTCTATCTACATCGCCAGATCGTCTGTGCCCGGAGGGCGCGGCACACAGAATGCGTCCTTGGCGCGGCTACCGCTGGGCCAGGGTGATCGCGATCATGACGGCCAACACCAACAGCGCCAGAGCCAGGGCAGCGATGATCGGCCACGGGGATCTCTGAACCGGCGGCGCCGCGGCTTCGGTCTGCACCAGCGTGGCCTCGGCGGAGACGGCTGGCACTGCGCTCTCCAGAGGCGTTGCGGTCGCGCGGAAGCGGCTCACCCGGCGCTCTCCCGGCCCGGGCAACGTGCGTGGGCGAACGACCAGGACGGCGCGCTGGTCGGTCTGCGGCGCCAGGGCCAATTGAGGCGGGGCAAAGTCGAAATCCAGGTTGTGGGCAGGATCTGTCGCTGAGAGACGCACGCTCACCGGCAGCAGGCCGGGGTTGCTGACCCGCACCTCGTACTGCGCGGGCACCGCATTCTCGATCTGGCTGGGCCGCAGCGAGATGCTTAGGGCTGGCACTGCCATCGGGGCGAACTGGCCCGCGGCCTCGCGGGCGGGGGCAGGCACTCGCTCGCCACCTTGGAGCATATACTCCCCTGTGACCGACAGGCCAAAGGCAATGGCGCGCTGAGCAGATCCAGCGCGCCTGGGCATGACGGTGAGCGCCGCGGTTGCCTGACCTCCCGCTGGCACCACCAGTTGGAAGGGATCGAACTTGTACCAGAGGGCGTCCTGTGCGTCTTGCGCCGCAAAGTGAACTTGCAGGCTGGCATTGGAATCGTTCTGCACCGTGATCGGATAGCTCATCTCGGCCTCGCGCGTCCTTCCCGGGCCCAGGGCGATGCGATAGTCCCCTTCCAACTGGATGTGCAATTCCGAGGCCGTCTCCCCCTCCTGGCCGGGGTTCACCTGCGATGACGCACACACCCGCAGAGGGTATACGCCCGCCAGGGCGCGCGCCGGATCACGCGGCGGCTGGATGATCACCCGGGCTGTGGCTGTTCCCTGTCCAAACACCGGCAGGTGGAGGGGCACTACTTGCACCCAGTCTGGGTCGATGCCTTCCAGACGCACGGAAACCTGGTCCAGCAGCGTAGTCAGGTTCTGCACGGTCACCGCTAACTCCACGCTGGCGCCAGGGGCGACGCTCACGCGCGTTCGATCGACAGAGAGAAGGGTCTGGAATGCCATGGCTGCCTCCACAGGAATGGGTCGACTGCGTATTCCCCTCTTCTAGTACACGAAAGTAAAGGTCTCCTCATCAACAGCTGTCACGGTCTGACCGAGTTGATCGCGGAGAGTGAGCGTGTACACGACGATCACGGTCCCTTCTGACGTGGGTTCTGGCAGAGCCACATCCATCGTGCCGCTTTGGGCGCTCACGTCGAACGATTGGAAGGGCGCTGGCTGATTCCTGACACGGCCCGTCACCGTCCCGGTAAAGGGCGCGCATCCCCCGCCGGATTTCCAGATGATACGCACCACAGCCCTTTCAGTTGGGGGCACATAATAACTCGCGGACAGGCTGGCATCGGTCAGGGGCGGGCAAACTGTGACGGTGACGGTGCGATACAATGTGCGGGAGTCTAGATAGTAGGGACAGACTAGCTCCACCCGCAAGGTATAGCTCTGGGTCTGCGCCGGCGAAACCCGCAGCGCGCCATGGCCCGAGACCAGCGTGCCATCCAGGTAGACCTCTCTCACGTTGTCCACGTCCCAGCGCAGAATGGTGGACTGACCTCTGACGATCTGCTCCTGATCTGCGCGGAATGCAACGCTTGGGTAGATCACCCCAACCGTGACCTGCCGTGTGACCTCGCCCCCATCCACGAGCATAACACGCAGCGTGTAGGTGGTGGTCTCCTCCGGGCACACTTCGCGCGTGCCGTGGCCGCCCACTCCCTCATTGTCCAGGTATACCGCCTGGATGTTCTCCACATTCCAGGTGAGCACTGCACACTCGCAGGGCCCATAGATCTTGTTCACGTTAGAGTAGAACTCGATCAGCGGTGTGGGAGTTGGCGTGGGAGTCGGCGTGTGAGTGGACGTAGGCGTCGGCGTGTGTGTCGGCGTCGATGTGGGTGTGGGCGTCGGCGTGTGTGTCGGGAGCGGTGTGCCCGTGAAGGTAGGCGTGGGCGTGGGCTCGGCCAATGAGACGACAGCCACGGCAGGCGGCTCCTCGATATTCCCT